>DASVNL010000619.1:0-9948 GCA_036383875.1 Thermoanaerobaculia bacterium | reverse complement strand
GGCGTCTAGTAAGGCGGGCTGAGAGCCCGCCGCTCCACTAGCTTGCCTTCTCGACTACTTCCCGAACGTTCCAGCGCTTGCGCTTCGACAGAGGACGGGTCTCCTCGATCACGACGCGGTCGCCGATGTTGATGTCGGACTGCTCGTTGTGCGCGAGGAACTTGTTCGTGCGCTTGATGTACTTCTGATACATCCCGTGCTTGACCAGGTTCTCGACGGCGACGACGACGGTCTTCTCCATCTTGTTCGAGACCACCACGCCGGTCTTGGTGCGCTTGCTCGCAGCCGACTCGTTCTTTTCTTCGTTCTGTGCCATGTGCTTCCCTTTACGCGGTACGCGAGCGCTCGTTGAGCAGCGTCGCAATCTGCGCGATCTCGCGGCGGACCTGACGCATCTTCATCGGGTTCTCCATGCGGCCGGTGGCGCGCTGGAAACGCAGCTTGAAGAGCTGCTCCCTCAGATCGCGCTCCCGGTTGCGGAGCTCGTCGACGCTCTTATCGCGCAGTGTGTTCAACGTCTTTCTGCTAGCCATTAGTCGCCAATCTCCGTCTGCTCGCGCGTCACGAAACGCGTCTTGATCGGCAGCTTCGACCCGGCCAGGCGGAACGCCTCCTCGGCGACCTCGCGCGTCACACCCTCCATCTCGTAGAGGATGCGGGCCGGCTTGATCACGCACACCCACTCTTCCGGTGCGCCTTTGCCCTTACCCATACGGGTTTCGAGCGGCTTCTTGGTGACCGGCTTGTCGGGGAAAATGCGGATCCAGATCTTGCCGCCGCGTTTGATGTGACGGGTCATCGCGATACGGGCGGCCTCGATCTGGCGGGCGGTGACCCAACCCACTTCGAGCGCCTGCAGCCCGAAATCGCCGAACGAAACCTTCGCGCCTCGCGTTGCGAGACCACGGCGCCGTCCGCGCTGCTGCTTTCTGAATTTGACCTTCTTCGGCATCAACATGATGCGGTTCTCCTAGACTCGTTTCGTAACTACGCGCGGCGGCGGCTGCGCGCCTTGGCCATCTCGCCCTTATAGAGCCACACTTTCACGCCGATCACGCCGTACGTGGTGCGCGCTTCCGCGAACCCGTAGTCGATGTCGGCCTTGAGGGTGTGCAACGGCAGGCGGCCGTCCTGATACCACTCGGTGCGCGCGATCTCGGCGCCGTTGAGGCGTCCGCCCACGCGAACCTTGATGCCCTTCGCACCGAAGCGGAAGGCCGATTCCATGGCCTTCTTCATGGCGCGACGGAACGCGATGCGGCGCTCGAGCTGCGTGGCGATGTTCTCGGCCACGAGCTGGGAGTCGAGCTCCGGACGCTGGATCTCCTGGATGTTGATGTAGACCTCGCCGCTCACGAGCTTCTGCAGCTCGTCGCGCAGCTTGTCCACCTCAGCACCCTTGCGGCCGATGATGATGCCCGGACGCGAGGTGTAGATGTTGATCCGCATCTTGTTCGCCGTACGCTCGATGTCGATCTCCGACACGCCGGCGTGCTTGAGGCGCTTCTTGAGATCGTCGCGAAGTTTCAGATCGCGATGCAGCGTCTCGGCATAGTTCTTCCCGGCAAACCAGCGGGAGTGCCAGGTCTTGTTGAAGCCCAGCCGAAAACCGTAAGGATTAACCTTCTGACCCAAGAGTGCCTCCGTTATTTCGCAGCGCGCGCACGGCCCTTGCCGCCGCTCCGCTCGTTGACCGCTTTGACTTCGTCCGACACATGCACGGTGACGTGCGCCTTCCGCTTTTGAATGCGGTACGCACGGCCCATGGGTGCCGGCTGAATGCGCTTCTCGCGCGGCCCCTCGTTGACGTAGATCTTCGAGACCACGAGCTCGTCGACGTCGGCGCCGGTTTCTTTGTTTTCGGCATTTGCGATCGCCGAGCGCAGGAGCTTCTCGAGATCCTTCGCACACGACTTGCGCGTGAAGCGGAGGATGGCGAGCGCTTCCTCGACCTTCTTGCCGCGCACGAGGTCGGCCACGAGGCGGACCTTCTGCGGGGAGGCCTTCAAATATCTGAGAGTTGCGGTTGCTTCCATCTTGATCTCCGCGCCTTTACTTGCCGGCCGGCTTCGCGCCCTTCTCGACCTTCTTGCCGCTGTGGCCTTTGAAGGTACGAGTCAGAGCGAACTCGCCGAGCTTGTGACCGACCATGTTTTCGGAGACGTAGATCGGAGTGAACTTGCGGCCGTTGTGCACCGCAATCGTGTGTCCGACCATCTCCGGAATGACCGTCGAGCGGCGCGACCAGGTCTTGATGACCTTCTTGTCGCGCTCCTTGTTCATCGCCTCCACCTTCTTGGTGAGGTGGTCGTCCACGAAGGGACCTTTTTTGGTTGAACGTGCCATTACTTGGTTCTCCGCTTGACGATGAACTTCGTCGTCTGCTTGTTGCGGCGAGTCTTGTAGCCCTTGGTGGGCTGACCCCACGGGCTGACCGGATGACGGCCACCCGAGGTCTTGCCTTCACCGCCGCCCAGCGGGTGATCGACCGGGTTCATCGAGACGCCGCGGTTATGCGGACGCTTGCCGAGGTGACGGGTGCGTCCGGCCTTGCCGTACGACACGTTCTCGTGCTCGAGATTGCCGACCTGCCCGATCGTCGCATAGCAGCGAACGTGGACTTTGCGCATCTCGCCGGAGGGAAGACGGAGCGTCGCCCAGTCGCCTTCGCGGGCCATGAGCTGCGCGCCCGCGCCGGCCGAACGGACCATCTGGCCGCCCTTGCCTTCCTTCAGCTCGATGTTGTGAATGACGGTGCCGAGGGGGATCTTCGACAGCGGAAGGGCATTGCCCACCAGGATGTCGGCGTCCTCGCCGGCCACGATCGTCGAGCCGACGGCCAGGCCGTTCGGCGCGAGGATGTAGCGCTTCTCGCCATCCACATAGTGGAGGAGGGCGATGTGCGCGGTGCGGTTCGGGTCGTACTCGACCGCGGCGACCTTCGCGGAAATCCCGCGCTTGTCGCGCTTGAAGTCGATGTCGCGGTAGCGCTGCTTGTGACCGCCGCCGATGAAGCGGGAGGTCACGCGCCCCTTGTTATTGCGGCCGCCGGTTTTCGGCTTGCCTTTGGTCAGCGACTTTTCCGGGGACGTCTTGGTGATGTCCTGGAACGAGGCATGGGTCTGAAACCGGATGCCTGGCGAAGTCGGCTTGTAGTTGTTCTTAGCCATAATTTCTCTCGTTTATCGGCTGATGAGCGAGCCTTACACGCCCTCGACGAACTCGGGCGGCTTCTCGCCTTCCTTGAGGCGCACGTAGGCCTTGCGCCAGTCGCGGCGTTTGCCGACCCAGCGGCCCATGCGCTTCATTTTTCCGCGAACGTTGAAGAGGCGGACCTCTTCGACCTTCACTTTGAACAGCTCTTCGACCGCGCGCTTGACTTCGATCTTGTTGGCGTTGCCATCGACTTCGAAGGCGATGACGTTGCCCATCTCGCGCTGGATGGTCGACTTCTCGGTGACCAGCGGGCGGCGGATGATCTGATTAGCGTTCATTGCTGAGTGCCTCCGTCAGACGATCGAGCGCCGACTGGCTGAGAACGACGTAGCGGCTGTTGACGACGTCATAGACGTTGACGTGCAGCGCATCGACGAAGTTCAGCTTCGGGTTATTGCGTGATGCGAGCACCGCGTTGGTGTTCTCCATCGTGTCGATGAGAAGAGCCTTCCCCTCGACGCCGATGTTGGCCACCTTCTGCGCGAAGGCTTTGGTCTTCGACTCGCCCACCGACATGTCGGAGACGATGAAGAGCTTGCCTTCCTGCACACGCTTGGAGAGAGCCGACTTGAGCGCCGCCTTCTTCTCCTTGGTGTTCATCTTGTACGAGTAGTCGCGCGGCTGCGGACCGAAGACCGTACCGCCGTGGCGGTGGATCGGCGGACGGCTGCCGCCCTGACGCGCGCGGCCCGTGCCCTTCTGCTTGAAAGGCTTCTTGCCGGCGCCGGCGACTTCCGAGCGCACCTTGGTCTTGTGCGTGCCCTGACGCAGACCGGCGAGATAGTTGCGAACCGCTTCGTGCACGAGGTGCTCTTTGTACGGATACGCGAAGATCTCTTCCGGCAGGTCGATCGAGCCGACGGTCTTGTTGTCCCAGTTCTTGATGTCAATGGTCGGCATGGTTACTCACCCCGCTTTCCGTTTTTCGCAAAACGGACGAACACCAGGCCATTGCGACCACCCGGGACGGCGCCGCGAACGTAGAGCAGGTTGTTCTCGGCATCGACCTTCGCCACGCGAAGGTTCTTGACCGTCACCTGATCTCCGCCCATCCGGCCGCCCATGCGCATGCCCTTCATGACACGCGACGGGAACGCCGACGCGCCGATCGAACCAGGCGCGCGGTGGAACATCGAGCCGTGCGACTCGCGGCCACCGGCGAATCCATGGCGGCGAACGACGCCCTGGTAGCCTTTGCCCTTCGAGTGCCCGACGATGTCGATCGTGTCGCCGGCCTTGAACATGTCGACCTGCACGCGGTCGCCCACGTTCGCCTCGCCGCTGTACTCGACTTCGGCGAGGGTTCTGACGGGCTGCACGCCCGCCTTTTCGAAGTGTCCGCGAAGCGCGCTGGTGATGCGGCGGTTCGAGACCTTCTCGACGAGACCGATCTGCACGGCGTCATAGCCGTCCTTGTCGCTCGTCTTCTTCTGGACCACGAGGCACGGTCCGGCCTGGATGACCGTAACAGGGATCAGTGCGCCGTCTTCGGCGAACACCTGGGTCATCCCGACCTTCTTGCCAATGATTCCTTCGATTGCCATTTGATTAGTCTTTCCACCTTGGAACCCGTGAGGGTTCGTGTGTTGGTTGGCGGTTGGCGG
Organism: Thermoanaerobaculia bacterium; assembly: GCA_036383875.1. Classification (GTDB taxonomy): domain Bacteria; phylum Acidobacteriota; class Thermoanaerobaculia; order Gp7-AA8; family Gp7-AA8; genus QHVT01. The sequence continues at coordinate 5,128 of DASVNL010000619.1, read as the reverse complement.
TTGACGGCTGGCGGGGAGTGATCTCGCCCGCCAGCCGCCAACTGCCAACTGCCAACTGCTCTATTTCCCGAACGCCTTGATCTCGACGTCGACGCCGGCAGGAAGCTCGAGCTTCATGAGCGCGTCGACCGTCTGGGTCGTCGGCTCGAGGATGTCGAGCAGCCGCTTGTGCGTCCGCATCTCGAACTGCTCACGCGACTTCTTGTCGACGTGCGGGCTGCGCAGAACGGTGTACTTGGACACCTGCGTCGGCAGAGGGATCGGTCCCGCCACCTTCGCACCCGTGCGCTTTGCGGTGTCGACGATTTCGGAGGTCGACTGGTCGAGCACGCGATAGTCGTAAGCCTTGAGACGGATGCGGATCTTTTCGTTCATCATGGTTTTCGTATCCTCAAAGAACAGAAGAGGACAGGCCTTGCGACCTGTCCTCCTGATGGATCGACTACTCGATGACCTCGGTCACCGTGCCGGCGCCGACGGTGCGGCCGCCCTCACGGATTGCGAAGCGGAGACCCTTCTCCATGGCGATCGGAGCGATGAGGCTGATCGTCAGGGAGGTGTTGTCTCCCGGCATGACCATCTCCGCGCCCTCGACCAGGTTTGCCACGCCGGTCACGTCCGTCGTACGGAAGTAGAACTGCGGGCGGTAGCCGTTGAAGAACGGCGTGTGACGACCGCCTTCTTCCTTGGTCAGAATGTAGACCTCGGCCTTGAACTTCGTGTGCGGGGTGATCGAGCCCGGCTTGGCGCAAACCTGACCACGCTCGACGTCCTTGCGCTCCACGCCGCGGAGCAGGAGGCCGACGTTGTCGCCCGCCTGACCCTGATCGAGAAGCTTGCGGAACATTTCGACGCCGGTGACGACCTTCTTGATGGTCGGACGGATGCCGACGATCTCGATTTCCTCACCAACCTTGACGATGCCACGCTCGATACGACCGGTGACGACCGTGCCGCGACCCGAGATCGAGAAGATGTCTTCGACCGGCATCAGGAACGGCTTGTCGATCGCGCGCTCCGGAAGCGGGATGTACTTGTCGACCGCGTCCATGAGCTCGATGATCTTGTTCGCCCACTCGTCGTTGTTGTCGGTCGTCTGCAGCGCCTTGAGCGCGGAGACGCGGACGATGGGAATGTCATCGCCAGGGAACTCGTAGCTCGAGAGCAGCTCGCGGACTTCGAGCTCGACGAGCTCGAGGAGGTCCGGATCCGCAGCGTCGACCTTGTTGAGGGCGACGACGATGTACGGCACGCCGACCTGACGGGCGAGCAGGATGTGCTCACGGGTCTGCGGCATCGGGCCGTCGGTGGCGGCAACCACGAGGATTGCACCGTCCATCTGCGCGGCGCCGGTGATCATGTTCTTGACGTAGTCGGCGTGGCCCGGGCAGTCGACGTGCGCGTAGTGGCGGTTCGCCGTCGAGTACTCGACGTGCGCCGTCGCGATCGTGATACCGCGCTCGCGCTCTTCAGGCGCCTTGTCGATCTGATCGAAGGCCACGAACGCTGCCGTGCCCTTCGAAGCGAGGACCTTGGTGATTGCTGCCGTCAGCGTGGTCTTGCCGTGGTCGACGTGACCGATCGTGCCGATGTTGACGTGCGGCTTGCTGCGATCGAATTTTTCTTTGGCCATTTGGATCTAACCTCCGTTTTTCTCTAGCTGCTCTGAGCTCGAAAGCTCGAATCAAACACGTTGAGTGGTGCCGCCGCTCTTGGCGATGACTTCCTCGGCCACGTTCTTCGGGGCCGGCTCGTACGCCAGGAACTGCATCGTGTAGCTCGCGCGGCCCTGCGACATGGAGCGAACCTGCGTCGCGTAGCCGAACATCTCCGAAAGAGGCACGTGAGCGCGAATGACCTTCGCTCCGCCACGCTCTTCCATCTGCTGGATCTTGCCGCGACGGCGCGAGAGATCGCCCATGACGTCGCCCGCGTAGTCTTCCGGCGTCACGACTTCGACGTCCATGACCGGCTCGAGAAGGATCGGATTCGCCTTTCTCGCGCCTTCCTGGAACGCCATCGAGCCCGCGATCTTGAACGCCATTTCGCTGGAGTCGACGTCGTGGTACGAACCGTCATAGAGGATCGCGCGCACGCCCGTGATCGGATACCCGGCCACGATGCCACGCTCGAGCGCCTCTTTGATGCCCTGCTCGGTCGGCTTGATGAACTCGCGCGGGACCGAACCACCAACGATCTCGTTGACGAACTCGAAGCCACCCTCGGGGATCGGCTCGAAGCGCATCTTCACGTGACCGTACTGGCCCTTACCACCCGACTGGCGAACGAACTTGCCTTCGGCTTCCGACTTGCGCGTGATCGCCTCGCGATACGCGACCTGCGGCTTGCCGACGTTCGCACCGACGTTGAACTCGCGGACCATACGGTCGACGATGATCTCGAGGTGCAGCTCGCCCATCCCGCGGATGATGGTCTGGTTCGTTTCCGGATCCGTGTGGACCTTGAAAGTCGGATCTTCCTGCATGAGCTTCGCGAGCGCGATGCCCATCTTTTCCTGGTCGCTCTTGGTCTTCGGCTCGATCGCAACCGCGATGACCGGCTCCGGGAAGTTCATCGTCTCGAGGACGATGGCGTTCTTCGGATCGCAGATCGTGTCGCCGGTGGTGACCGACTTCAGGCCGACGGCCGAACCGATGTCGCCCGCACGGACTTCTTTGATTTCCTCACGCTTGTTCGCGTGCATCTGGAGCAGGCGGCCGATGCGCTCGGTCGTGCCTTTGGTCGAGTTCAGCACCGAGGTGCCGGATTCGACGCGGCCCGAGTAAACGCGGAAGAACGCCAACTGGCCGACGAACGGATCGGTCATGATCTTGAAGACGAGCGCGGAGAACGGCGCGTCATCGGACGCGGGGCGCTCCATGAACGACTCGTCGTCCGGATTGATGCCCTTGACCGGCGGGATGTCCACCGGGCTCGGGAGGTAGTCGACGACCGCGTCGAGAAGCGGCTGCACGCCCTTGTTCTTGAAGGCCGTGCCGCAGATCACCGGGGTGATCTTCTGATGAATGGTCGCGTCGCGAAGCGCAGCTTTCAGCTCGCTGATCTCGATCGTCTCGCCGGCGAGGTACTTCTCGAGCAGCTCGTCATGCGATTCGGCGATCGACTCGACCATCTTCTCGCGGTAGCTTTCGGCTTCCGCGCGGAGCTCGGCCGGGATCTCTTCGATGTCGTACTTCGCGCCGAGGGTCTCATCCTTGAAGACGAGCGCCTTCATCTGCACGAGGTCGATGACACCCTTGAACTTGTCCTCGGCTCCGATCGGGAGCTGAAGAGGAACGGCGTTCTTGCCAAGCTTGGAGCGGATCTGACCGACGACGTTGTCGAAGTTCGCGCCGATGCGGTCCATCTTGTTGATGAACGCAATGCGGGGAACGCCGTACTTGTCGGCCTGACGCCACACCGTTTCGGACTGCGGCTCGACGCCGCCGACCGCGCAGAACACACCAACCGCACCGTCGAGAACGCGCAGAGAGCGTTCGACCTCGACCGTGAAGTCGACGTGACCGGGGGTGTCGATGATGTTGATGCGCGTGTCGCCCCACTTCGCAGTGGTTGCGGCGGACGTGATGGTGATACCGCGCTCCTGCTCCTGGACCATCCAGTCCATGGTTGCAGTGCCCTCGTGGACTTCACCGATCTTATGAGTGATACCGGTGTAGAAGAGGATGCGCTCGGTAGTCGTCGTCTTCCCGGCATCGATGTGAGCCATGATGCCGATGTTGCGCGTTTTCTCGAGAGGTACCTGACGTGCCATGTGTTCTTCTTTTTTCTTGCAGACCACAACACACGCGCACCGGCATTGCCGGCACACGCACACCTCCGTTGAGGGAGGTGTTGAGAATCGATTCAGTTTTAGGTTTCCCGTTGCTCGGTCCGGAACCGCAGAACTGATCTGTGTTATCCGGTCGAGACGGAGCTACGGAAAGCTGCTGAGTTGTTTGCTACTTAGCCGGATTCAGGCATCCGGCCGGGCTCACCCCGTCGCAGGTAAAACCACGCGAGGGGGCGGAATCATACCACTACTAGAAGTTTCTACCAGCGGTAGTGCGCAAACGCCTTGTTGGCTTCCGCCATCTTGTGCGTGTCTTCGCGCTTCTTGATCGCGTTGCCGCGGTTGTTCGCTGCGTCGAGGATCTCTCCCGCCAGCTTGTCCTGCATCGCCTTCTCGCCGCGGGACTTCGCGTACGAGATCATCCAGCGGATCGCCAGCGCCGTACGGCGGGTCGGGCGAACCTCGATGGGGACCTGGTAGTTCGAACCACCGACACGACGGCTCTTCACTTCGAGGGCCGGCTTGACGTTGTCGATCGCCTTCTTGAAGACCTTGAGCGGGTCGTCTTTCGCACGATCTTCAACCTTCTTGAGGGCGCTGTAGAACACGCGCTCGGCAACCGACTTCTTGCCGTCGCTCATCAGCGAGTTGATGAACTTGGTCACCAGCTGGCTGTTGTAGACCGGATCCGGCAGGATCTCGCGCTTGGGAACTTCTCTTCTTCTCGGCATGGGTGGTCCTTACGCCTTCTTCGGGCGCTTCGCGCCGTACTTCGAACGGCTCTGGTTGCGCTTGGCGACGCCAACGGCGTCGAGCGTTCCGCGGACGACGTGATAACGCACGCCCGGCAGATCCTTCACGCGGCCTCCGCGGATGAGCACGATCGAGTGCTCCTGGAGGTTGTGGCCGACGCCCGGGATGTAGGTCGTGACTTCCACACCGTTGGTCAGACGCACACGCGCGACCTTACGAAGCGCGGAGTTCGGCTTCTTCGGGGTCGACGTATACACGCGCGTGCAAACACCGCGCTTCTGCGGGCTCGACTGCAGAGCCGGCGACTTCGTCTTGTACTTGACCGATTCGCGGCCCTTGGCAACAAGCTGGTTGATCGTTGGCATTCGCTGCTTATCCTTCTGAAGACACGTAGAGCTGCAAGTGCTCCCGTTTGGGAAAACCCGCGCACTTTACGCGGGCGTTTTGGACTTTGTCAAGCCCGGACTGCTGCTAACGGCGCATGGATGGATGCTTATTCCGCAGGGAGTTAGGACTAAATCTGCACCCACGTCCCGCGCCCCGTTTCCTGCGCTTTTCCGAACAAATACGCCGCTGCAGCCA
>DASVNL010000618.1:0-4670 GCA_036383875.1 Thermoanaerobaculia bacterium | reverse complement strand
ATAGCCGAACTGCGGAAAGATGTGCTCGGGACTGAGATCCATCGACAGCGCCAGCGCGCCGGCGTCGACGATGATCGATCCGCGTTCCGGATACGACCCGACGACGGTGGTCAGCACGCTCACCGCGACGTCATCGAGCGTGCATGATCCAATCGTGGCTTGAAAGGCGTCGTAGAAGACGTAGTTGCCAGGACGCACTTCGTCGCATTCGCTGAAGCTCTCGACGACGGACAGCGTCGGAGTGGATCCGATGCTTCGCCGGATCTCCCCCAACCCTTCCGTCGCCAGCAGCGCCCGGAAACGACTCAGACACCCCGACTCCTCGGCAGCTACGCGCCGCACTTCCTCGCGATCCCGGACGTTGTAGGAGTGCCCCGCATGTGTGAGCAGTCCCTGAAATCGAATCGCCTCGGAACGCCCGAGCTGCAACGCGAGCCGCACGCTGTCCGGACTGTCCGGATCGACGCCCGCGCGGTGATAGCCGCAGTCGACTTTCAGGAAGACGTCGAACGTTACGCCATGACTCGCCGCGTACTCTTCGATCGCGCGGTACGCGACTTCGGAATCGATGAGGACGTTCAGCCGGTCGATGCGCGCGGCCAGCGCCGCGGCGCGCTCGAGTTTCGCGGGCGCAATCGGCATCGCGTACGTGATGTCGCGAAAGCCATCGCGCGCGAACGCCTCGGCCTCCGCTAGCGTCGAGACGGTGATCGCGGAGGTCGCGCCGTCATGCTGCATCCGCCCGATCTCGACGGACTTGTGCGTCTTCACATGCGGCCGAAACGCGACCCCCGACTCACGCGCCTTCGTGCGCATGCGCGCACAGTTCCGCGCGACGATCGGACGGTCGACGAGAAAAGCAGGTGTCGTTACGTTCACGAGGACGCAGGATACCGTTTGTAGATTCGTTGCCGGTTGTCCCTTGTCGGTTGTCGGGAGGACCGGGCTCCTGACAACCGACAACTGACAACCGACAACCATCCAAGTCACAATTCTCGCGAATGTCGGTTCGCAAGATCATTCACGTCGACATGGACGCGTTCTACGCGTCGGTCGAGCAGCGCGACGATCCTTCGCTGAAGGGGAAGCCAGTCATCGTCGGGTGGGCTGGCGAGCGGAGTGTCGTGTGTGCGGCGTCGTACGAGGCACGGAAGTTCGGCGTGCATTCGGCGATGCCGGCGTCGCGCGCGAAGCGGCTTTGTCCCGAAGGCGTGTGGCGGCATCCGGACTTTGATCGCTATCGCGAAGTCTCGCGGCAAATCCGCGACATCTTCGAGCGCCACACGCCGCTCGTCGAGCCGCTGTCGCTCGACGAGGCGTACCTCGACGTGACGCACGAGCTCACCGGCATCCCGACTGCGACGGAAACCGCGGAGGCGATTCGTCGCGAGATTCGCGAAGAGACGCGCCTCACCGCGTCGGCGGGCGTCGCGCCGAACAAGTTCCTCGCGAAGATCGCGTCGGACTGGCGCAAGCCGGACGGCTGCTTCGTCATCCGTCCCCATCAGGTGGAGCGATTTCTCGTTCCACTCCCCGTGCGGAAAATCCCCGGTGTGGGGAAAGCGACGGAAGCCGTGCTGACCGACATGGGCATCGCCACGGTCGGCGATCTGATGCAGTTCGAACTGCCCGAGCTCATCGCGCGCTTCGGCAAGTGGGGCACGCGCTTGTGGGAGCTCGCGCGCGGCATCGACGAGAGTCCGGTCGAGCCATCGCGCAAACGCAAGTCGTGGTCGAGCGAGAACACGTTCGCGAAAGACGTGACGCGCGAAGAAGCGGCGGAATGGATCCGCAAAGAGTCGGAGAAGTTGTGGGAAGCGCTCGAACAGCGCGAGATGCGCGGCAAAACCGTGACGGTGAAACTGCGCACACCCGACTTCAAAACCGCAACGCGCCAGCTCAGCCCACCGGACCTCCCCGCGAGCGGCGACGACATCGCGCGCATCGCCATCTCCCTCCTCGACCGCTTCGACTTCCCCGCCGACGCACGCTTCCGCCTCGTCGGCGTCGGTCTGTCGAATTTTTTGGATGAGGAGGAAGAGGAATCGCAGGAAGACTCGCCGGGTGAGCCCACGCTATTTGCGTGATCGAGTTGTCGGTTGCCGGTTGTCGGGAGGCCCGCACCCGCACCTCGGTTCCCCCGACAACCGACAACTGACAACCGACAACCACTACCCACTACAATCCGCGCCGCCATGAATCAGATTCAACCCATCACCGTCGCTCAATACGGCATCGGCCCGATCGGTGCCGAGATCGCTCGCCTGCTGCACACGAAACCGTGGATCAAGATCGTCGGCGCGGTCGACATCGACCCGAACAAGATCGGCAAGGATCTCGGCGAAGTCATCGGCCTCGGCAAAACGATCGGCGTTCCGATCACCGCGGAACTGCAGGGCAAGCCCGACGTCGTCTGTCACTCCACCGGCTCGCGTCTGAAAGACGTCGAAGAGCAACTCGCGATGCTCCTCGGCCGCGGTTGTCACGTCGTCTCGACTTGTGAAGAGCTGTCCTTCCCTCTCGATCGTGAAATCCGCGAGCGCCTGCAGCACGTCGCACGCGCAAAGAACGTCGGCCTCCTCGGCACGGGCGTCAACCCCGGCTTCGTGATGGACAAACTCCCGTTGACCATCACGTCCGTCTGCCAGGACGTGCAGTCCGTCGACATCATCCGTATCCAGAACGCCTCGACGCGACGCGAGCCGCTGCAGCGCAAAGTCGGCGCGAGCATGACCGTCGACGAGTTCCGCTCCGCCGTCGCGGCAGGCAAGATCAAACATATGGGACTCAAAGAGTCGCTGCTGATGGTCGGCGCCGGCCTCGGCGTCGAATTCGAATCGGTGACCGATGAAGTGATCGAGCCGATCATCGCCGAGCGCGAAGTCGTCACGCAGTACCTGAAAGTCCAACCCGGCCAGGTCGCGGGCGTGCACCAGACGATCTACGGCAAAGGCCGCATCAACGTGAGCCTCGAGCTGCGCATGTACGTCGGCGCCGAAGACGTCGCCGCCGATCGCGTGATCGTGAAAGGCGTGCCCGACGTCGAGATGGAAATCAAAGGCGGCGTGCACGGCGATCGCGCCACCGCCGCGATGGTCGTCAACTCGATTCCCCGCATCACGCAGGCACGCTGCGGCGTGCTCACGATGGACGATATCGGGATCAGCTATCGCTGATTTGGTTGGCAGTTGGCAGTTGGCGGTTGGCGGGAGAAGCCCACGGGCAAAACTCGCGTCCCTCGCCACGGCCACAACCGCCAACCGCCAACTGCCAACCGCCAACTGAATATGCGCATCTTCCTCACTGGCGCCACCGGCTATCTCGGCTCCGCCATCGCGGCGGAGCTGATCCGCGGCCGTCATGACGTCACGGCGCTCGTCCGATCCTCGACGAGCGCCGCGCGTGTGTTGAGCTACGGCATCGAGCCGCATCACGGCGATCTGCGCGATCCGGCGACGTATCGCGGCGTCGCACTCGCCGCCGACGCGATCGTGCACGCCGGCGTCGAATCCGGCAGCGATCGGATGGACGTCGATCGCATCTTCGTTGACGCAACCGCAGGTCCGACGCTCATCTACACGTCCGTGATGTTCGTGCTGGGCAACGTCGACGACGGCGATGAGAGCTCACCCGCGACAGGCACACGCGCGACGCACGAGCGCATCGTGCTCGATGCCGGTGGCGCGGTGATTCGTCCGGGCATGATTCACGGCGGCGACGCGTGGCTGTTCACGAATCCGATGTACGTCGGCGACGGGAACAATCGCTGGCCGCTCGTCGAGCGGGATGACGTCGCGACGTTGTATCGCCTCGTCGTCGAGCGTGGCGCGCGCGGGATCTTCCACGCCGTCGCGGAAGTGAAACGCGCGCGCGACGTCTTTCCGGGGATGGGCATGTCTCTCATCGAGGCGCGGCAGGAGCTGGGAGGATTCGCGGACGCGTTGGCGCTCGATCAGAACGTGCGCGCCACGCGATCACGCGCTTTGGGCTGGCTTCCGAAAGAGCAGTAGCGCGAACGCGATCACGCCGAACGCGCACCAGAGCCCGACCCACGCGATGTGCGACGACTCGAGCCAGTTCCAACCCGCGAGGGTGAAGGCCCAGAGTCCGTAGACGAGCAGGAAGACGCGGCGATGGCGCGCGTCGTCTTCGATGCCGGCGGCGATCGAGGCGCCGAGGATCAGCGTGGGGAGGAAGCCGAGAAGGAGGTTGAGGAGGATCGTCATCGATAGCGCAGGTCGATGACTTTGCGCACCGCATCCTTCGCGACGTTCGGGAGGTTCTGCACCTTCGTCAGCACGTCGTTGAACGCGTGCGACTCGCCGCCGTGCTTGAAGCATTCGCCGCAGCGCGGTAGCGCGGAGAAATCGCGGCTGTCGAACGCGGCCTGCATCTCCGCGAAGCGATCGCCGTCGATGATCTCGCGCAACGAGTGCGTCTTCAGATCGCCCATCACCTGATCGCCGTGCGCGTCGTAGCAGCAGTGCGTGACGCGGCCGTCGGCGAAAATCACGACCCAGGTGAAGAACGCTCCCTGCACGCAGCCATAGAACTTGCCGTGTAGATCCGTCTCTTCGTTCACGTCGAGCGCCTCGCACGTCTTCTCGATCACGCGCGCGGTGCGATACGACTTCAGGTCGAAGAGCTTCTTGAAATCGTCGACGGTCTCG
>DASVNL010000617.1:0-5083 GCA_036383875.1 Thermoanaerobaculia bacterium | reverse complement strand
CGGTTGTCGGGAGAACCGAGCCGGCGCCCGTCGTGTCCCGGCGGTTCCCCCGACAACCGACAACCGGCAACCGACAACCAATGCTCCGAAGCGACTTCCACTTCGATCTCCCAGAAGATCTCATCGCGCAGGAACCGCGCGAGCGCGGCCGGTCGCGGATGCTCGTCGTGTCGCCGCCGGATCGCATCGAACACGACTCCTTCGCGAACTTCCCGCTGCGACTCGGCGATCGCGACGTGCTGGTCATCAATGACACGCGCGTGATCCCCGCGCGACTCTTCGCACGCCCGAAAGGGCAGATGAAGAATCCGATCGAGTTTCTCCTGACGCGCGAGCGCGAGCCGCGCGTGTGGGAAACGTGGTGCCGTCCCGCGAAACGCGTGAAGCCAGGCGACGTCGTCTCGTTCTCCGATGCGCTGCAGGCCGAGGTCGTCGAGAAAGACGAAGGGACGGTCGTCATCCGCTTCATCGGCGACATGAATGAGATCGAGACGCTGGGCATCCCGCCGCTGCCGCCGTACATTCATCGCGAGACGCCGCGCGAGTCGGACAAAGAGGCGTATCAGACCGTGTACGCCGCGGCGAGCGGCGCGATCGCAGCGCCGACTGCAGGACTGCACTTCACGCCGGCGATCCTCGAGCAGATCGCGCAACGCGGCATCGACATCGTGCGCGTGACCCTTCACGTCGGAATCGGCACGTTCAAGCCGGTGAAGGTCGATCGCATCGACGAACATCGCATGGACTCGGAGCGATACGAGATCACGCCGGAAGCAGCGGCGCGACTCAATGCGGCGCTCGACGAGAAACGTCCGATCGTCGCGGTTGGGACGACCAGCGTGCGCACGCTCGAGAGCGCGATTCGCGCGGGCGACGGACGCTTCGTCGCCGGTCAGAACGAGACGTCGATCTTCATCACGCCGGGCTTCGAGTTCCGCGCCGTCGATCGTCTGCTCACGAACTTTCATCTCCCCGAATCGACCCTGATGATGCTCATCTCCGCATTCGCGGGGATGCAAACGATTCGCACTGCTTACGCCGAAGCCATTCGCGAGAAGTACCTCTTCTACAGCTATGGCGACTGCATGTTTCTGACGAATAAAGGAGCACGATGAAGCGTATTGCCCTGGCCCTCTTCACACTCGCCACGCTGACGTTCTCGCTCGCCGCGCAGACGCCTCCGACGCCTGCGCGGGTTCCGCCGTCCGACAAAAAGGCCGATCCGAAGAAGCCTGAAAAGGCAGAGCAGGAGCCGCGCCCCGTCGAACAGGAACTGCAGAAGAAGGAGTCGCAGTCGAAAGACGCGCCCGCACCCGCGCCGGCGTCCGCGACTCCCGCGGCCGCAACCGCGGAGCCGGAAAAGAAGAAAGACGAAAAGTGGGATGTCATGAATCCCCCGGGACCGTCTTACGACGTCGCGATCGACACGACCGAGGGGACGTGGATGAGTCTCGACGTGTCGCCCGATGGAAAGGAGATCGCGTTCGATCTCCTCGGCGACCTCTATCTCGTTCCGATCGCAGGCGGTGAGGCGAAAGCGCTGACCACTGGCGTCGCGTGGGATATGCAGCCGCGCTACTCGCCGAACGGCAAGTGGATCGCGTTCACGTCCGATCGCGCGGGCGGCGACAACATCTGGATCGTCGATCGCGAAGGGAAGAACGCGAAGCAGGTCACGAAGGAAACGTTCCGCCTCCTCAACTCACCGGCGTGGTCGCCGGACAGCGACTACATCGTCGCGCGCAAACACTTCACGTCGGAGCGTTCGCTGGGCGCCGGTGAGATGTGGCTCTATCACCGCAGCGGCGGCGATGGCCTGCAGCTCACCAAGAAACGAACGGATCAGAAAGACAGCGGCGAGCCGGTGTTCTCCGCCGATGGCCGCTACGTCTTCTTCAGCGACGACGTCACGCCCGGCCAGGTCTTCGACTACAACAAAGATCCGAACACGCAGATCTACGTCATCCAGCGTCTCGACCGCACCACCGGCGATCTCGAACGCTACGTGACCGGCCCGGGCGGCTCGGTGCGTCCGACGCCGTCGCCGGACGGCAAGTCGCTCGCGTTCATCCGGCGCGTTCGCTACAAGAGCACGATCTTCGTGCGCGATCTCGAGTCGGGCCGCGAGACGCCGCTCTTCGACGGACTCGATCGCGACATGATGGAGACGTGGGCGATCCACGGCGTCTACCCGAGCATGGCCTGGACGCCCGACTCGAAGTCGCTGGTCTTCTGGGCCGGCGGCAAGATTCAGCGCATCGACGTCGCGTCGAAGCAGGTCGCGAACATCCCGTTCCACGTGCAGTCGTCGCGCAAGATTCAGGAAGCGGTGCGCTTCCCGGTCGAAGTCGCGCCGCAGAACTTCGACGTGAAGATGCTGCGCTGGGTCGAAGTCGCGCCGAACGGCAAACAGGTTTTGTATCAGGCCCTCGGCTACATCTACGTGCGCGACTTGCCGAACGGCACGCCGCGTCGCGTGACGAAGCAGACCGACCACTTCGAGTACTACCCGACGTGGTCGCGCGATGGAAAGTCGATCGCGTACACGACGTGGTCGGACGACGCGTTCGGCACGATCCGCATTGCGCCGGCAATCGGCGGTGAGGGTCGCGTCATCAACAGCAAGCCTGGTCACTACGTCGAGCCGGCGTTCTCGCCGGACGGCACGAAGCTCACGTATCGCACGACGAGCGACGGCTTCCTGACCTCGAATCTGTGGGCCGGCGAGCAGGGTCTGTGGGTGACGAACGTCGCCGCGAACTCGACGCCGAAGCTGATCTCGAAGCGCGGCGCGACGCCGATGTTCGGCGCGTCGAACGATCGCGTGTTCTTCATCACGTTCGAAGCGGAAGGCAAGCGCGCGTTCCGCTCAATCGATACGGACGGCAGCGATGAGCGCGAGCACGCGATCTCCGCGTTCGCGACGGACTTCGCGATCTCGCCGGACGACAAGTGGCTCGCGTGGCAGGAAAACTTCGACGCGCACATCACGCCGTTCATCGCGACGGGCAAGAGCATCGAGATCGGACCGAAGATGTCGTCCGTTCCCGTGACGACGGTGACGAAGGACGCAGGCGAATACCTCCACTGGTCCGGTGACGCGAAGCGTCTCTACTGGTCCCTCGGCGCCGAGCTCTTCTCGCGCGATCTCAAGGACGCATTCACGTTCATGGACGGCGCGCCGGAGAAGTTGCCCGAAGCGCCGCTCACCGGCACGAACATCGGCTTCTCGCGCGCGTACGACGTGCCGAGCGGCAAGCTCGCATTCACGAACGCACGCATCATCACGATGAAGGGCGATGAAGTGATCGAGAACGGCACCGTCGTCGTCGATCGCAACCGCATCGTCGCCGTCGGCGCGAACGTGAGCGTCCCCGCGGATGCGAAAGTCATCGACGCGGCAGGCAAGACGATCATGCCGGGCATCGTCGACGTGCACTGGCACGGCGGCATGGGCTCCGAGCAGATCATTCCGCAGCAGAGCTGGATCAACTACGCGTCGCTCGCGTTCGGCGTGACGACGATTCACGATCCGTCGAACGACACCGCCGAGATCTTCTCCGCGAGCGAGCTCGCGAAGGCGGGGATGATCGTCGCGCCGCGCATCTTCTCGACGGGCACGATCCTCTACGGCGCGAAGTCGCCGTTCAAAGCAGAGATCAACTCACTCGACGACGCGATCTCGCATCTGCGCCGCATGAAAGCCGTCGGCGCGTTCAGCGTGAAAAGCTACAACCAGCCGCGCCGCGATCAGCGTCAGCAGGTCATCGAGGCCGCGCGGCAGCTCGGCATGATGGTCGTGCCGGAAGGCGGCTCGCTGTTCGAACACAACATGTCGATGGTCGTCGACGGGCACACGGGCGTCGAGCATTCGATCCCGGTCGGCCGCATCTACTCCGACGTCACGCAGCTTTGGGGCAAGTCGAAGACCGGCTACACGCCGACGCTCATCGTCGGCTACGGCGGGAACTGGGGCGAGAACTACTGGTATCAGAAGACGAACGTGTGGGCGGACGATCGTCTGTCGAAGTTCGTGCCGCGCCGCATTCTCGACGCGCGCTCGCGCCGCCGCGTGATGGTGCCGGAGGACGAGCACAATCACTTCAACAACGCGCGCGTCGCGACTGAGTTGCGCAACGCAGGTGTGAGCGTCCAGCTCGGCGCGCACGGTCAGCGCGAAGGTCTGGCCGCGCACTGGGAGATGTGGATGTTCAATCAGGGCGGCATGACGCCGCTCCAGTCATTGCGTGCTGCGACGCTCTCCGGCGCGCAATACCTCGGCATGGACAAAGACATCGGCTCGCTCGAGCCGGGCAAGCTCGCGGACCTCATCGTCCTCGACAAGAACCCGCTCGAGAACATGCAGAACACGCACTCGGTGCGCTACACGGTCGTCAACGGCCGCATCTTCGACAGCGCCACGATGAATGAGCTCGGCAATCACCCGCGCACGCGCAAGCCGCTCTTCTTCGAAGTCGGAGGGCAGGAAACGTGGGGCGCCGCTGCGACCGCGGCCATGACGCACGATCAGGATTAGTTGTCAGTTGCCGGTTGTCGGTTGTCGGGGGCTCCCGATGACCGGCAACCGGTTCCCCTGACAACCGACAACTGACAACCGGCAACCGCCTTCACCAATACGTCGTCGTCACTTCGACGTTGCCACCCACCACGGCCTGACAGGCCATGCGCTCGTCGTTTGCGAAGCCGCGAGCGGTGCCGAATCGCGTCTCGATCGACGTCGGCGGGCTCAGATTCTCGGCGCCGGAAAGCACGCGAACTTTGCAGCGCGCGCAAACGCCAACCGCTCCGCAACTGTTACCGAGAGGGACGCCTGCGCGTCGTGCGAGATCGAGAATGGTCTCGTTGTCGTGGGCGGCGGCGGTGGTGCCGAGGGGGGTGAATGTGACGACTCTTTGCTGGGCGTTCACCGGTATTTCGCATGTCCAGACAAAACTTTCGCCTGGTTTCAGCGTCTATTACAGCATGAGAACGCGAAGCCCGGAGGAAACCCAAATGAAGAACAAACACGATGAGAGCCGCATTGCGGAGCAGATCGTCAGCGTGCTTCCGGCCGATGTGATGT
>DASVNL010000616.1:0-2728 GCA_036383875.1 Thermoanaerobaculia bacterium | reverse complement strand
CGACCGTCGCAAGAAAAAATCCGTCCGGCGAGAAAAGCAGATAGACGCAGGAGAAGAACGACCGCGATCCGCCTGTGCGGCAGAGGATGCGATTCAGAGACGCCATCACTGCGCCCGGCGATGCGTCCATTTCGAGCGTCGTGCGGAACGCCGCGTGCGCGACGGCCATCACGAGTCCGGCGGCCATGCCGTGTCCGGACGCGTCACCGAACAACACCGCCAGGCGGCCGTCGGGCAGCGGGACGAAGTCATAGATGTCGCCGCCGACGGTGTTCGCGATGCGATTGAACGCCGCGATCTCGTACTGCTCCGTCTGCGGCATCTGCTGCGGGATGAGACTGGCCTGCAGGTCGCGCGCGAGTTGCAGCTCGTCGCGATATTTCAGCTTGTCGATCAGCTCCATCGCGAGCAGGGCCGTCATGATCAGAAACGTCGCCGTGATCTCGAGAAGCGTCCAGGCCTGATCTTTCGCTGTCCGATTGCCGAGGGCGAGGAGACAGACGAAG
The DNA here is from genome assembly GCA_036383875.1 of Thermoanaerobaculia bacterium. Classification (GTDB taxonomy): domain Bacteria; phylum Acidobacteriota; class Thermoanaerobaculia; order Gp7-AA8; family Gp7-AA8; genus QHVT01. The sequence continues at coordinate 2,222 of DASVNL010000616.1, read as the reverse complement.
AACGCGAAGAAGGAACCGAAGAAGAGGATGCGGCGGTGCGGCGCGAGGCGTTTGGCGAGTCCGTAGAAGATCGCGCTGATCGTGCGGATCCACCGTCGGAAGCGCCGCGGCTCATTCTCGATCGCGGAAGCGTGCTCGGCGATGAGCATCTTCTTCGTCTCGGGCCACTCGATGACGTAGAGATTCGTCACGTCGCTGGAGTTGAGAGACGTCCACGTGCTCTTCCCGAGGTCGATCCAATCGCGAATACGCGCCACCGGGGGATTGTACGGAGAACGGGGGTGGCGGTTGCTAAACTGTCGCGCATGCCTCGCAGGCTCCTTTTTCTGGCGGTGCTGTCTCTTGCGGCAGCCGCCCAGGAACTCCCCTTCACCCATTTCACTCCGGGCGGAGCCACCGCACCGCTTCCTTCGGCGAGCGTGCAGAAGATCATTCAGGATCGGCAGGGCTTCGTCTGGCTCGCGTTTTACTCGAGCGGCATCGCGCGGTACGACGGCCACTCGATGGAGACGTATGGCGTTGCGGACGGCATCGCCGACCCGACCGTGCGCGAGCTCGCGCAGGATGCGACGCAGCGATTGTGGGTCGCATCCGAGGCCGGACTTGCGGTTTCGGAGAAGCCGCTCGATCGCTACGCGCCGGGCGAGCGATTGCGCTTCGTTTCGAAAGTCGGCGACGTTGCGTTGTCGCGCGCGCGCATTCGTCGCAACTGCGTCGTCACCACGCGCGACGGGCAAGTGTGGGTCGGCACGCAGGACGGCATCATCGGCTATCACTTTCGCGGCGATCGCCTCGAAACCACGACGCTCGATCTGACCAGCATCGACAAACAGCCCGCCGCGATGGCGATGGTCGTGCGTCGCGATGGCTCACTGCTCGTGAGCCTCGTCAGCGGCGCGATCGTTTCCGTGCAGGGCGGCGCGCCACCTCGCGTGATTGCGCGTCCCGAATCCGTCGCGACTGCGCTCGTCGAATCGGCGGACGGCACGTTGTGGGGCGGCAGCACCGACGGCAGCGTGTGGCGTCTCGACGCGAACGGCGCGCTGACCATCGTCAATCACGATCTCGCGGAGCGCATCGTCGTCCTTCTCGCGACTCGCGACCACGACCTCTGGGCCGCGAGCCTCGGCAGCGGCGCAGTGCGCATCTCGCAGAAATCACCCGACGAACGCCTCGTCGTCAACGCCTCCAACGGACTCCTCGGCGGCACGCTCTGGTCGATGCTCGAAGACAGCGAAGGCAACCTCTGGTTCGGCGAGAACGGCGGCGCGTCGCGACTGCGCAAAGGCTATCGCGCGTTCGTCGGCTGGACGGCGCGGACCTCGCCGGCGTTGCCGGATCCTGCTGTGTTCGCGGTGTTGCCTGAAGGCTCGGCGAGCGGCTTGTGGTCGCACGCGATGTGGGTCGGCACCGGCGCCGGCCTCGCGGCGATGGACCTCGAGCGCGGAACCATCTCGACGCTCTCAACCGGCGACGGCGTTCCATCGAAGCAGGTCTACGCACTCGCGGACGACGAGCGCGGACGCTTGTGGATCGGCACGTCGGCGGGCGTGAGCGTGCTCTCGCTCGCGGGCAACGAGCCACCATCATTTTCGAAAACCATGCGCTCGCCCGTGACCGTGCAGGGCACGCGCGCGGTGATGAGCGCGATCGGCTTCGACACGACGTACTCCGCGCGCTTGATCGGCGATGCGATGTGCCTCGCGGGAAGCTGGGGCGTCGGCTGTCTCGCGAATGAGAAGTGGTTCGTGTTCCGCGCGAGCGCGGGACTCTCGCCATCCGGCGCGACGAGCATCGCCGCGGACCTGCAGGGACATCTGTGGGTCGGCACGATCGATCGCGGGCTCTATCGCTCGACCGTACCGCTCGCGGAGATTTTCGCAAATGCGCAAACGGGTGGCTCGAGTGGTCGCGAAGTCATGACGCCGGTGTTCAGCGCGGTGTGGACCACCGCGAATGGCGCGCCGACCGATGCGGTGCGCTCGCTTCTCTTTCACAACCGGCGCATCTGGGTCGGCACCGGCGCGGGACTGGCGGCGATCGAGCCGGTCGCGCCGTTTACCGCGACGACCGTCTTCGCCGGCAACCCCGTCGTCGGCATGAGCCCGACGCTCGACAGCAACAGCGTGTGGGTGAGCAACAACGCGGGACTCGTCGAAGTCGACGCGCGCACGCTGCGCGTGAAGTCGCGCGTCACGAAAGCGGACGGCCTGCTCGATGAC
>DASVNL010000615.1:0-12912 GCA_036383875.1 Thermoanaerobaculia bacterium | reverse complement strand
TCCGACTCCGTTTCTGCTCGCGCCGCTGCTCATCGTGAGCGCCGCGATTCGCATCGCGGTCAACAACGTCGTCGCGTATTCGCGCGCCGACGAGACGATCTACCTCCTCTACGCGAAATCCGGCTACCCACAAATCGTGCGGATGTTCATCGACGACCCCGGCATGTGGGTGCTGCCGAATCCGCTGCGCTGGTCGTGGATCGGCGTCACGTCGATCGTCGGATCGCTCACCGGCGACGTCTCTCATCGCATGCTCGCGTCGATCTCGACCGTCGCGGGCATCGTGGTCGTCGCGCTGACGTGGGTCATCGCGCGCGAGTTGTTCGGCACGAACGTTGGCCTCGCCGCCACCGCACTCGCCGCGACCTCGCCACTGCAACTCGCGCTCGGACGTCGCGCGCTCGCGGATGAATTCTTCTGCGCCGCAGTGCTGGCGTCGATCGCGACGATGCTGTGGTTCGTGCGCACGCGATATCCCGGCTGGCTCGTCGCGTGGATCGCCACGACCACGATCGCGATCGCGGCGAAAGAGCAGATTCTCTTCATCTATCCCGTGCTGCTGCTCTTCTGGTGGCTGCGCTCGCGACGCGTTAGCGTCGTCGAGATCGTGGCCGCCGCGGCGCCGCCGTTCTTCTTCTTCGCGATCTACTGCCTCCTCGCGCGCGACGTCACCTCGTTCTTCCGCATCGCATCGATCATCACCAACGCGATGACGGCGCCGTACGCGGAGCAATACCAGAGCGGCCCGCCGCATCGCCTGCTGCTCGATCTCTTCGCCGTCGCGCCGATCGCCACGATCCTCGCGATCGCCGCACTCGTCACCAGCGCGTTGCGTGCGACCAGCGCCGAGTTTCGTCACGTCGCGATCCTCGCGACGGGTGTGCTCGTCGTGCACGCGCTGCTGCCGTCGCAGAATCTGCGCTACATCGCGCCGGTCGATCCGCTATTGCGCATCCTTGCCGCGGCGTTTCTCGTCGGCGAGCGCGGCGCGACGAAGTGGCTCGCGGCGTTGTTGCTGATCAACGCGGCCGCGGAGCTCGTGCTCTTCCACAAGATCTTCATCGCGGCGCAGGTCTACGATCCGGTGACCGACAATCTCCTGCGCGCGCTGAAGATGCTGCCCGCGATAAAGTGACCGGCGTGAAGCGGACGGAGTTCTTCGCCGCCTGCGTGGCTGCGATCGCGTTGATCGTCGCGGCGTACGCGGCCTCGCTCGACAACGCGTTTCATTTCGACGACTCGCACGTCATCGAGAACAACCTCTACATCCGCAGTCTCGAGCACGTGCCGCAGTACTTCACGGACGCGTACACGTTCAGCAGCCTTCCGCAAAACGCGACGTACCGCCCGCTCGTGACGCTGACGCTCGCGCTCGACTACGCGCGCGGTGCGCTCAATCCGAGGCCGTATCACGTCACGCAGATCGCGCTGTTGCTCGTCACGGGCGCGCTGCTCGTGTTGTTCTTCACGCCGATCGTCGGCGAGCTTCCCGCGCTCTTCGCCGCGACGCTCTTCTGCGTGCACACCGCGAACACGGAGACGATGAACCTCATCTCCGCGCGCTCGGAGTTGCTGTCGACCATCGGCCTGCTCGCGTCGTTCGTGCTGTATCAGCGATCGGCATTCGCGCGACGTTCGCTGCTCTATCTCGTGCCGCTCGCGATCGGCGCGCTCGCGAAAGCGCCGCTCGTCGTCTTCGCGCCACTGCTGTTTGCGTACGCGCTGTTGATCGAGCGCAAGTCGCCGCGCGATGCGATGCGCATCGCCGTGCCGTCGCTGATTCTCGGTATCGCGCTGCTCGTGTTTCTCAACAGCATGAACGTGAAGGAGTGGGAGTCCGGCGGCGGTTCGGCGTGGGGCTATCTCATCACGCAGCCGTTCGTCTGGTTGCACTACGCGCGATTGTTCGTCCTGCCGATCGGCCTGACCGCCGACTCGGACTGGACGACGTTCGCGCACTGGTACGACACGCGCGCCGTCGCCGGCTACGCGTTCATCGCGCTGCTGATCCTCGCGATCCGCCGCGCGCCGGCGACGGTCGCATTCGGCCTGACGTGGTTCGCGATCGCGCTACTGCCGACGAGTCTTTTCCCGCTCGCCGAAGTCGCGAACGAACATCGCATCTTCTTCGCGTTCATCGGACTCGTGCTCGTCGCGGCGAACTACGTGACGACGCGCAAGCTCGCCATCGCCGCGACGCTGCTGCTCTGCATCCACGCGTTCGCGACGTACCAGCGCAATCAAACGTGGAAGAGCGGCGAAACGTTGTGGGCGGACGTCGTCGCGAAGAGTCCGGCCAACGGTCGCGCGTGGATGAACTACGGCCTCACGCAGATGGCGAAGGGCGATTACGCCGCTGCGAAGCAGAACTTCGATCGCGCTGCGACGCTCGTCCCGAATTACGCGACGCTCGAGATCAACCTCGGCATCGTCGAAGGGGAGCTCGGCGACGTCGATGCGGCCGAACGTCACTTCCGCCGCGCACTCGCGCTGCGTCCTGACGTGAACGCGCATCTGTTCTACGCGCGCTGGCTCGCGAAGCGCGGACGCGCATCGGAAGCGTTGCCGCACGCGCGCGAAGCGATGCGGCTCAGCCCCGCGTCCGCCGACGCTCGCGCGCTTGCTGCACGTCTCGCCGCGCCGCGTACGTGGCCCGACTACAAGAGCGCGTTCGACGCGGGACTCGCGGCGATCGGCGCGCGCGACTGGAGTCTCGCCGTCGACGCGAATCGCGCGGCGCTCACGCACGATCCCCGCTCCGCCGACGCGTGGAACAACCTCGGCTGGTCACTCGCCCAACTCGGCTCGCGCGACGAAGCCGCGCAGGCGTATCGCAAAGGTCTCGAGATCCGTCCGAACGACGAACGCATGGCGAACAACTTGCGCTTGATCGAGAAGCGCTGACTCAGCGCGGACGTCGCACTGCGCGGACTTTCCCGCTCTTGCCGCCGCCGCAGAAGAACTGATCGGCGCCGTCCGATTCGAGTCCGGAGATGCCGGCGCCGGCGGGCATCGCGAGTGATTCGAGGACTTCGCCCGTGCGCGGATCGACGTGGCGCAACTCGCTCTCGTCGCCTTCCCACGTGCCGTGCCACAGCTCGCCGTCGACCCACGTCACGCCGGTGACGAAGCGATTGGATTCGATCGTGCGGAGAATCGCGCCGGTCTCGGGATCGACCTGATGAATCTTCCGATCGCGATACTGCCCGACCCACAACGTTCCCTCGGCCCACGCGAGTCCGGAGTCGCCGCCGTTGCCGGGCGCGGGGATCGTCGCGAGCACGCGGCCCGTCGACGGATCGATTTTCTGGATTCGATCCTCGGCGAGTTGAAAGAGATGCTGGCCGTCGAACGCCGTGCCTGCATGCGCCGCGACGTCGATCGAGCGCACGGTGTTCCCGCTCGTTGGATCGACGGCGTTCAGCGTGTCGCCCGCTGCAAACCAGATTTGCTGGCCGTCATACGTGACGCCGTGCACGTTGTCGATGCCGGGGAAGGGACCGTATTCGCGAATGATTTCGGCTGCTGTTCGATTCATGCGGCCATGCTAGTCACTCGGCAGCGACGCGGTGAGTAACAAGGTCGTCGTGATTCCGAGGATGGGCGAGAGGATCCAGCGGCGTGCGCGGCCGTGGCCGACGGGTTGAATCCTGCCCGATGCCGCAAGCGCGTCGAGCGCACGTTGCACGCTGCGTTGGCTCGTGCTCAACGCGAGCGCGAGTCCCGAGCTCGACCACGATTCGCCGTCAGAGAGAAACGCCAACACTTCGCCATGCTCGTCGTCGAAGGGACGCGCAAGCACGACGACGTCGCGTGCGACGCGCGGCTTCAGCGCGAAGCCTCGCTTCGTCGCGCTCACGTCCGCGACTTTGCGAAGCATCGCGCGCAGACGTCCGACTTCGACACGCAGTCGTGCGCGATGCGATTCGTCCGCGTGCTTCGCGCCGAACGCGCGCGCGACGAGGTCGTCGCGCGACACGTCGCCTGGCCACGCTTCGCCCAACGCACGCGCGATCGCGAACAACACCGGACGTGTCGCGAGCGAGACATCGCCGGCCGCGTGACGCCACGCATCGACGACGAACGCGTTCGATGCGAGCAACGCTTCGACCTCGTCGAGCAGAAGCAATCGTTCTTCACCGCTCGCTATTTGTCGCGCGGCCGGCTTGCTCAGAGCAACGATCGCATTCTCGACTTCTGCGATGAGCGCCGGGATGCGCGCGAGCTGTGCGGCGTGTTCCGCACGCGCGAGTGCTTCGCGCGCGATCGTCGTACGCAGTCGCCGCGTCGCGATTCCGGCGACGACCAGCTCGTGCGCAGTTCGCCACGCGGCCGGAAACGGCGAAGGATCGAGTACGTCGAGTGTGCGTTCTGCTTCGTCGAGATGTCCGAGGAGAAGGAGGCGGCGGATTTCGAGATGGCGTGCGTGTGCGACGTTCAACACGTCGCCGTGTTCTTCAAGTGTGACGCGCGCGGCATCGAGTGATTTCGCGGGCCAGCCAAGGTCGCGCGACACGAGTGCGATCTCCGCCTCGGCGACCACGCATCGCGCACGCGCCACGGCTTCTTTCGGACCGAACGCACGCGCGGCGCGACGCAGCAGCATCTTCGCGCGAACGAGATCGCCGAGTTGCGCCATCGCGATTCCGCGCAGTGCGAGCGCGGGTGCGTCGTCGCGGAGCGCGATGCGTTTCAAAGCGCCGAGGGGATCGCCGGTGGCGAGGGCGCGTGCGGCGGCGGTGATCAGCGAGTCCATCGAAATCCCGCCAAAGTTGTCACTCCCATCGTTCGACGCCTCGGCCGCAATGTAGCGCAGAAGGAGATCAACGATGATCAATCACAACATCAGCACACGTGAAGAATGGTTGCCCGCGCGGCTCGAGCTGCTCGAGGCGGAGAAGGCGCTCACGCGACTCAGCGACGACGTCGCGCGGCAGCGACAGGCACTGCCGTGGGTTCGCGTCGATAAGGAGTATCGCTTCGACACCGACGCGGGCAGCGTCACGCTTCGCGAGCTTTTCGCGGGACGTTCGCAACTGCTCGTCTATCACTTCATGTTCGGACCGGAGTACGAGGCGGGATGTCCGTCGTGCTCGTCGATCGCGGACGGCTTCGACGGCTTCGCGATTCACCTCGCGAATCACGACGTCATGCTTGCGGCGGTGTCGCGCGCGCCGCTCGCGAAGGTGCAGGCGTACAAGCAGCGCATGGGTTGGTCGTTTCCGTGGGCGTCGTCGCACGACAGCGATTTCAACTTCGACTTCAACGTCTCGTTCACGCCGGAGCAGCAGCGCGCGGGAGCACTCGACTACAACTATCGCCGCAACGATCCGGTGATGGCCGACGGCACGGCCGCAGTCACGACCGGCGGACCTGCAGACGCGGCGGCGATGAGCGGCACCGACGTCGCGACGTACACGCGCGAACGCGAAGGCATGAGCGCGTTCGTGATGGAAGACGGCGTCGTCTATCACACGTACTCCACGTACGCGCGCGGCGTGGACGGATTGTGGGGCATGTACCAGTGGCTCGATCGCGCGCCGAAAGGCCGCAACGAAACCGGGCTGTGGTTCCGTCGCCGCGACGAGTACTGCTGCAAGTCATGACTTCGCATCGCGCGTTCTTCGGCGTCTCCGCGATGCTCTTCGCCGTCAGCATCGCGGTGACGATCGTGTGGTGCGGCTCGATGCCGGTGATGCACGGGATGTCGATGGCGTGGATGCGCATGCCCGGCCAGACGTGGTCCAACGCCGCGGCAACGTTCGTGGGCATGTGGCTCGTGATGATGGTCGCGATGATGCTGCCGTCGCTCGTGCCGGCGTTGTGGCGATATCGCAGGGCGGTTGGCTGGACAGGCGGAACGCGCCTGGGCCGGCTGACCGCCCTCGTCGCGACGGCGTACTTCGCCTTCTGGACGTTGTTCGGGATCGCCGTCTTTCCGGTCGGCGTCGCGCTGGCGACACTCGAAATGCGCCACTTGGCGATCGCGCGCGTCGTCCCGATCGCGACCGGCGCGGTCGTGCTCATCGCGGGCGTGCTGCAGTTCGGCGCATGGAAAGCGCATCACCTCGCGTGCTGTCGCGAGTCGCCGCGCGGCGTACTCGCCGCGAACTCGCGCACGGCGTTGCAACACGGCCTTCGCCTCGGCATTCACTGCAGCTACAGCTCCGCCAGCGCGACCGCGGTTCTCCTCGTGTTGGGCGTCATGGATCTTCGGGTGATGGCGATCGTCACGGCGGCGATCACCATCGAACGACTCGCGCCGCGCGGTGAGGTTGTTGCGCGTGCGATCGGCGTCGTCGCGATGGTCGCGGGGTTCGCGATGATCGTCAGGGCTTGCATTTCGATCATCTAGTGTGGCAGTGTTGCACTTGTGTGCAACACTGCAGCAGGTGACACGCCGTGTTAGTGAACCTCGATACCCGCGACGGGCGGCCGCTCTACCTCCAGATCATGGACGAGGTGCGGCGCGCGATCAGCGTCGGGACGCTCCGCGCTGAGGATCCGCTGCCGTCGGTGCGCGAGCTCGCAGGCGAGCTGGTCGTCAATCCGCGGACGGTGTCGCAGGCCTATCGCGAGCTCGAACGCGAAGGCGTCGTCTACGTGCGTCGCGGCCAGGGGACGTTCGTCTCGCCGACCGCGCAGCGCGATGGCGGTGAGCGTCGCACGCTCGCCCGCGCCGTCGCGAAACGCGCGCTGCTCGAGGCGCGGCGCAACTGCCTGAACGTAGAAGAGTTGCTGACGATGATTCAGGAGGTCGCGGCCGAGGAAGTCGACGCGCCCGCCTCCTCGGAAGAAGAGGAAACCTCCCGATGAGTCGCTCATTCGAAGTTGCCACGCACGCACTCTCGATCCGCTACGGCAAGGTGACGGCGCTGCACGGCATCGACCTGCGCGTGCCCGAGGGCGCGGTCTACGTGCTGATCGGCGCGAACGGTGCGGGCAAGAGCAGCGCGATGAAGGCGCTGCTGAATCTCGAACGTCCCGCGTCTGGTCGCGCCGAAGTCTTCGGACTCGACACCGTTGCCGATGGCGCGAAGGTCCGCGCGCAAGTCGGCTACATCCCCGACTCGCATGAGCACAGCTACGCGTGGATGACCGCGGGCCGCCTGATGCAACACGTCGCCGCGTTCTATCCGACGTGGGACCACGCGTACGCCGCGCAGTTGTGCGAGACGATCGGGGTGATCCTCGATCGCAAGGTCGGCACGCTGAGCAAAGGCGAGATGCGACGCCTGCAGTTCGTGCTCGCGCTCGCGCATCGCCCGCCGTTGCTGCTGCTCGACGAACCAACCGATGGTCTCGATCCGCTCGCGCGCAATCGCACACTCGCGACGGTCGCCGAGCATCTTGCGGACACGTCGACCACGGTGCTGATCTCGACGCATCACATTCACGAAGTCGAGAGCCTCGCGGATCACATTGGCGTGTTGCGCGAAGGGCGGCTGGTCGCGCAGATGAGTCGCGACGAGTTGCAGCAGACGGTTCTGCGCTATCGCGTGGAAGTCGCCGAGGGGTGGGAGGCGCCGCCCGAGTTGCGCGTCGTGAGCTTGCGGCGATCGCGCGGTGGTCGCGAAGTGCAATGGACGCTGGCCGGCGAAGAGCGCGACGTCACCGCGCGTCTCGCATCCGCCGGCGCGACGGTGCGCGATGTCACGCCGCTGACATTAGAGGAAGCCGCGCTGGCCTTTCTCGCCGAGGAGGTTTCGCGATGACGGAGGTCACGCTGCACCCGACGCCGCAATGGCGCGACGTCGCCCGCGAGCAGATTCGCACCATCGGACTCTCGCTGCGCCGCGAGGCCATGATCGCCGCGATCGTCGTCGGCATCGTCACGCTGATCATCGCGATCGACATCGCCAGCGACAACGCAACGACCTGGTTCGATTCGGACGAATGGGTCGGCGTCGGCTTCCTGTCGTTCCTCTTTCCGTTCGCCGTGTGGCGACGCGAGCGGCGATTCGGACCGGCGTTCCTCTGGACGTTGCCCGTCGATCGTCGCCAGCTCGCGCTCACCAAAGTGCTCGCGGGCTGGGTGTGGCTGATGGCCGCACTCATGTCGATGATCGTGTGGCAGCGCACACTTGCGATGGCCTCGGGCGTCGCGAATCCGGAGACCGTCCCGCTGATCGCGTTCGGCGGCGCAACCGCGATGTATCTGCTCGGCAGCGCGCTGGTCCTCGGCCTGCGCCATCCGCTGCGCTGGCTGCTCGGAACCGTCGGCGTGTTCTTCCTGCTCGCGACGCTCAACGAAGCGCTCGGCCGCACGGACGGCGGGCAGGCGCGGATGTTCGCGTGGTCTGGCCCCGTACGCTGGGCGATCTACGGTCCGTACGGCATCGACACGCTTCTGAGCTCGACCCGCTTCAAGTCCGCCGTGCATGACGCCACGGCCATCTGGCGAAAGAACGAGCTCGTCTCGTGGGCCATCGCGATGTTCGTGTGGCTCGGCGCCGGCTTCGGCGCGCTCTGGGCCGCCGCCTCGCGACACGGCGATCGCCGCCGGCAATAAGACAAAAGGAGAGTCCCCCATGTTGGAGCTTCGCGACGTTAGCCATGTCTACGCGAACGGAACCCGTGCGCTGAATCACGTCACTCTTTCGATTCCCCGCGGCATGTACGGCCTTCTCGGCCCGAACGGCGCAGGCAAATCAACGCTGATGCGCGCGATCGCGACGCTGCAGACGCCTACCGAGGGCGCGATCCGTTTCGGCGAGATCGATGCGATCGCGGAGCCGGAACGACTGCGGCGCACGCTCGGATATCTGCCGCAGGATTTCGGCGTGTATCCGCGTGTCTCCGCGTACGAGATGCTCGATCACATGGCCGTGCTCAAAGGCGTGACGACGCCGTCGGATCGCAAGACGACGGTCGAGACGCTGCTCCATCAGACGAATCTCTGGAGCGTGCGCAAGAAGATGCTCTCCGGATTTTCCGGCGGCATGCGTCAGCGCTTCGGAATCGCGCAGGCGCTGATCGGCAATCCGGAGTTGATCATCGTCGACGAGCCAACCGCGGGTCTCGATCCTGAAGAACGAAATCGTTTTCTCAATCTCCTCTCCGAGATCGGCGAGAACGTCGTGGTCATCCTCTCGACGCACATCGTCGCGGACGTCGCGGACCTTTGCCCGCGCGTCGCGGTGCTGACGGACGGTCGCGTGCAACTCGAAGGCGCGCCGCTGGAGCTCATCCACTCGACGCGCGGCCGGATCTGGATGAAGGTCGTCGAGAAGGGCGAGCTCGCGCGACATCGCGAACAATACGAGCTGCTCTCAACGCGACTCTTCGCTGGACGAACGATGGTGCACATCCTCTCCGACCGCGATCCGGGCGACGGCTTCACCGCGGTCGAAGCGTCGATCGAAGACGTCTACTTTTCGGCGCTCGCAGAATCTCGTCGCGCGGCGTGAGGCCCACGATGCTCATCAAGATCGCGCGTTTCGAATTTCGCTATCTCCTTCGCAATCCGATTCTGTGGGTCACCGCCGCGCTGACGTTCGCGATGTTCTTCGCGGCGATGTGCGCCGACGGGTTCGAGCTCGGTTCCGAGGGCGGCCTGAACGTGAATGCGGCGTACGCGACGCTGCGGAACTACGTGATGATCTCGCTGCTCTACATGTTCGTGACGACGTCGTTCGTTGCGAATGCGGTGATGCGCGACGACGAAACCGGCTTCGGCCCGATCGTCCGCACGACGCGCATCACGAAGTTCGACTACCTCTTCGGTCGCTTCCTCGGCGCGTTCGCCGTCGCGGCGCTCTGCATGCTCATGGTGCCGCTCGGAATCCTCCTCGGCACGCTGATGCCGTGGGCCAATACCGAGTTCCTCGGCCCCAACCGGCTTGCCGACCATCTCTACGGCTACTTCCTGCTCGCGCTGCCGAACATCTTCATTCACTCCGCGATCTTCTTCGCGCTCGCGACCATCACGCGCTCGATGATGGCCACATACCTCGGCGTCCTCGCGTTCGTGTCCGGCTTCTTCACTCTCGAAGGCACGTTCGCGGATCGGCCGCAACTCGAGACGGTCGTCGCGCTCGCCGAGCCATTCGGAGCGCGCGCGCTCAGCGACGCATCGCGCTATTGGACCGTGCCCGAACGCAACACGCTGCTCCCCGACTTCGCGGGCGCGATGCTCTACAACCGCCTGATCTGGATCGGTGTCGCAGTACTGTTCCTCGGGCTCGCGTATGCCGCCTACCGCTTCGCCGATCGCGGAATGTCGAAGCGCGAGCGGAAGAGGCAGAAATTCGCGGAGCCCGTGGGACAGCTCGCGCCTGTGATGTCGACCGCGTTGCCGAAGCCGCGACACACGCGTGCATCGACGCGCGCGCTGTTGTGGATGCGCACGCGATTCGAGGTGAAGCAGGTCTTTCTGAGTCCCGTGTTCATCGTGTTGATGGTGTGGCTGCTGTTCACGACGCTCATCAGTCTGACCACGCAACGCGACCCCGACGGGCGTCCGTCGTATCCGACGACGCTCTCGATGATTCCGGACGTCGCCGATGGACTCGGCGCGATTCCGTTCATCATCGCCATCTTTTACGCGGGCGAGCTCGTGTGGCGGGAACGCGATCGCAGGATGCACGAGATCGTCGACGCGTCGCCGATGCCGAATTGGGCGTATGTCGTGCCGAAGACGATGGCCATGGCGTTCGTGCTCATGGCCATGCTGCTGGCCACTGTCGCTGCGTCAATCGGCGTGCAGCTCAATCTCGGTTTCACGCATTTAGAGCTCGGCAAATATCTGCTCTGGTACGTGCTGCCGATGACGATGGACATGCTGCTCCTCGCGACGTTGGCGATCTTCGTTCAGGCGCTCAGTCCGCACAAAGCCGTCGGCTGGGGAATCATGGTGCTATTCGTGGTCTGGCAGTATGTCAATACCGCCATCGATCACAATCTCCTCAATTACGGCGGGAAGCCCAGCGTGCCGCTCAGTGATCTCAATGGTGCGGGCTCATTCTGGAAGGGCGCGTGGACATTTCGGACGTATTGGGGAGCATTCGCAATCCTATTGTTGCTGGTCGCGCATCTCTTGTGGCGTCGCGGTACGGAAATCCGGCTGCGACCACGCCTCGCGTTGGCGCGCAGGCGACTGATGGGAACGGGATGGGTCGCGGCCGCGGCGTTGCTGGTGTTCGTCGGAACCGGCGCGTACGCGTTCTACAACACGAACGTTCTCAATGAATACCACCTGCAGCAGACGGACAACGAAGCGCTGGTCGAATTCGAGCGGCGATTCGGAAAGTACATCGATCTGCCGCAGCCCGAAGTCGCGGAGATCAAGCTCGACGTCGCGCTCTATCCCGAGGATCGGCGCGCGGTGACGAAGGGGCAGTACGTACTCCGCAACGCCACGGCAAAATCGATTGCGGAGATTCACACGCTCGTTGTGGACGATGACCTCGAAGTCCACAGTGCCACTGTGTCCGGCGCGCGGCTGATCCTCGACGACACGACGTACAACTATCGCATTTATCGTCTCGACCGCCCGATGTTGCCGGGCGAGCAGCGCGTCCTGACGTGCGAGACGCGACTGTGGGCACGCGGATTTCGCAACAAAAGCCCAAATACGCGCATTGTCGAGAACGGAACGTTCCTCGGTGAAGTTCAGCTCATGCCGGTGATCGGCGTGAGCCGCACGAATTTGATTCAGGATCCGAGGACCCGTCGCAAGTACGGGCTGCCGGAGTCGCGGCCGATTCCGCCGAAACTCGAATCAATCGACGCGACGATGATTCCGTCGTACGACCGCGGCTGGGCGAAGGCGGACGTCACGGTGTCGACGTCGGCGGATCAGACGCCGCTCGCGCCAGGCAACAAAGTCTCGGACATCACACGCGACGGTCGTCGCGTGGCGCGCTTCGTTTCGAATGCACCGATCCATCCGCGTTTCGCGGTGCTGTCGGCGCGCTATGCGGAAAAGCATCGCATGCACAATGGCGTCGATCTCGCCGTTTTTTACCACCCGGCGCACGCGTGGAACGTCGACCGGATGCTCGACGCGATGGCATCGTCGATCGATTACTACAAGGCGAATTTCGGTCCGTATCAATTCGATCACGCGCGCATTGTCGAATTTCCCGGATATCACAATTTCGCCCAGGCATTTGCCGGAACGATTCCGTATTCCGAAACGGTCGGCTTCATTTCCGACTATCGCAAACCCGACACGACGGATTACGTGACAGGAATGACCGCGCATGAATTGGCGCATCAGTATTGGGCGCATCAGGTCATCGGCGCGGAGACGGAAGGCAAGGAGGTTTTGTCCGAGACGCTCGCGCAATATTCGGCGCAGATGGTCATGAGAAAGACGCGCGGCGCGGATCAAATCCGCCGCTACCTGCAATTCGAGCTCGATCGCTATCTCGAAGGACGCGCGTACACGTCGCGCGAGGAGACGCCGCTCGCGCGCGTGGCGGGGCAGAACCACATCACCTATCGCAAGGGCGCGCTGGTCATGTACCTGCTGCAAGAGCGCCTCGGCGAGGAAGCCGTCAATCGCGCCTTGCGGAGTCTGGTGACGCGCTACAAATTCAAGGGTCCCCCGTATCCGCGCACGCTCGAGCTGATTGAGGCGTTACGTGGCGAGGCGAAGACGGAGGAGGATCGGGCACTGATTACGGATCTGTTCGAGCGCATCACGCTGTACGACCTGAAAGTCATCGAGCCGACGGCAGTGCGTCGCGCCGATGGCAAATGGGACGTGACGGTGCCGGTCGAGGCGAAGAAGTTGTACGCCGATGGCAAGGGCACCGAGATCGAGACGCCGCTCGTCGATCGCATCGAGGTCGGACTCTTCACCGCCGAACCGGGTCGCGACGCGTTCGACAAATCGAAGGTGCTCCTGATGGAGCGCCATCCGATTCGCTCGGGGCGTCAGGTGCTGCGATTCGTGAGCAACAC
>DASVNL010000614.1:0-3704 GCA_036383875.1 Thermoanaerobaculia bacterium | reverse complement strand
ACGCCGAAGGCGCCGAGAAGAAAGAGGAAGGTTTCCATCTGCGCGGCGTGAGGATGGCCGGGTGGACGGACTTCGATGCTGCGAACCGTCACTCCGCGCGTGCGTAACGACGCAGCGATGGCTTCGGGATCGCCGCCGCTGATGCGCAACGACGTCGTATCGACATCGCGCCAGCGCACGTAACCCGCGACCATGTGATCCATCCAACCCGGCGCGAGTCCCGCGGCGTGCACGGTCCCCGCGATGCGCAGACGTTCGTCGCGATCGCCGATGCGCGCGGTGATCGCGTCGCCGACCTTCGCGCGCGCGACCGACATCCCGCTGCGTTCGATCACGATCTCGCCGTCGCGCGGCCACACGCCGGAGTCGAGGGTGAAGCGATCGACGCGGATGTCGTCGAAGTCGCGCACGATGAAGAGCGCGAGCGGCCGCCACTCGTCGGTGCCGACGCGAATGCGTCCCATCATCATCGTGCGCTGTTCCGCGTCACGCACGTTCGGCATGCGCCGGACGACATCGACGATTGATTCGCCGATCGCATTCGTATGCAGAATCGCCGTCGCGGGATTCGTATCGGTCCACGTGCGCGCGAGCTCGCGATCGAGAATCGACGACGCGGTGAGCATCGCGCCGACGCCGAACACGCCCGCGGCCATCGCAAGCACTGCCAACGCAGTGCGACCCGGCGTCTCCGCGAGATCGCGGAACACTTTGCGCCAGCGCGTCACACCAGTCTCCCGTCAGCGATCGTGATCACGCGATGCACCGGCGCGTCGCGCTCGTGCGTTACGACGACGATCGTGCGTCCGTCGCGTGCGAGCTCCTCGAACAACGCGAACACCGCCGCGCCGTTTGCGGAATCGAGGTTGCCCGTCGGCTCATCCGCGAGGAGCAGCGGCGGATCGTTCGCGAGTGCGCGCGCAATCGCGACGCGCTGCTGTTCGCCGCCCGACAATGCGGCCGGAAGTTTGTCCGCCTGCGCCGCGACGCCGACGCGCGCGAGCAGCTCGGACGCACGCGCGTGGCGTTGCTTCGCGGGGAGCGCGCCGAGGAAGTCCATCGGGAGCATGACGTTCTCGATGGCGGTGAGCGTCGGGAGGAGTTGGAAGAATTGGAAGACGAAGCCGACGCTGCGGCCGCGCCACGACGCGAGCTCGCTCGCGCGCAACGTTTCGATCGCGCGCTCGCCGATCACGACCGAGCCCGACGTCGGACGGTCGATGCCGCCGAGCATGTTCAGCAGCGTCGACTTGCCGCTGCCCGACTTGCCGACGATGCCGACGAGCTCACCGCGGTCGATGTGCAGATCGATGTTGCGCAGTGCGTCGAATGGCCCGGCCGGCGTGGCGTATGTTTTGGTGAGGGCGTGCAGTCGGATCACAATGGCGCGCATCCTGCGCCGCAATTCCTGAACGCGTTTTGAACAGATCGTTCAGGCTGCGTTCAGCTTCGCTGCAGGACAACGCGTCATGCGCCTTCTCATCGTCGAAGACGAAGAACTGCTCGCGCGCCAGCTTGCGGCCGCATTCACGGCCGCGGGCTACGCCGTCGACGCCGCGCATGACGGCGAGCGCGCCGACTTTCTCGCGCACACCGAGGCCTACGACGCCGCGCTCCTCGACCTCGGCCTGCCGAAGATCGACGGACTCACGCTGCTGCGACGCTGGCGCGAGTCCGGACTCACGCTGCCGGTGCTCGTGCTCACCGCGCGCGGATCGTGGAGCGAGAAGGTACAGGGCATCGACGGCGGCGCGGATGACTACGTCGTGAAGCCGTTTCAGATGGAGGAAGTGCTGGCTCGCGTGCGCGCGCTCATTCGTCGCGCGAGCGGACAACTGCAACCCGAGCTGCGACACGGCGCACTCACGCTCGATCCGCGCAACGCACGCGTGACGCTCGACGGCGCCGCCGTGCGACTCACGAGTCACGAGTACCGCGTGCTGTCGTACCTCATGCACCATCGCGGCCGCGTCGTGTCGCAGGCCGAGCTCACGGAGCACATCTACTCGCAGGATTTCGATCGCGACTCGAACACGGTCGAGGTCTTCATCGCGCGACTGCGCCGCAAGCTCGGCGCCGCGCTCATCGAAACGGTCCGCGGCCTCGGCTATCGCATCGGAGACGCATCGTGAGAATCCGTTCCTTTCGCGCGCGACTGCTCATCGGCTCGCTGCTCTGGACGGCGGGCCTGCTGTCGCTGATGCACATGCTGTCGATGATGCTGGTCATCGCGCTGCCCGGCATGCGCAGCCGGCCGCATCACCTGATGGTCATCCTCGGCGTGACTTTCGCGCTCACCGGACTCGCGATCGTGCGCGGCAGCCTCAAGCATCTCACGCGATTGCGCGCGCGACTCGGCGACGTGCACGAAGGTCGCGCGCAGCGCGTGGAAGGCGAGTACCTCACCGAGATCACGCCGCTCGTCGACGATCTCAACGCGCTGCTCGCGCATCGCGAGCGCGTCGTGCGTCGCGCACTCACGACGGCCGCGGATCTCGCGCATGGATTGAAGACGCCCCTCGCGATCCTCGCGCAGGAAGCGGAGCGCGCCGAAGCCGCGGGACAACACGAGCTCGCCGCGACGATCACGCAGCAGGTCGAGCGCATGCGGCGCCAGACCGACTATCACCTCGCGCACGCGCGCGCCGCGGGATCGGGAGCGTCGCAAGGCGCGCGGTCGCACGTGCGCGTCGCCGCGGAGCGACTCGCGCGCACGATGCTGCGACTGCACGATCGCGTGATTGCGATTGATGTCGCCGAGGATCTCGTCGTGCGGTGCGAGTTGGAAGATCTCGAGGAAATGCTGGGCAATCTGCTCGACAACGCGTGCAAGTGGACGCGCACGCGTGTCGCGCTGAGCGCGTCGCGCGACGGCGATCGCGTCGTCATCGATGTCGATGATGACGGCGCAGGACTCGAAGCGTCGATGCGCGAGCACGTGCTGCAACGCGGCATTCGCGCGGACGAGGCGATGCCGGGCTCGGGACTCGGACTGGCGATCGTGCGCGATCTCGCTGAGTTGTACGGCGGCACGATCGCGCTCGACGAATCGCCGCTCGGCGGGCTGCGCGCGCGACTCACATTGAGTGGAGCGGCGGGCTCTTAGCCCGCCGTCGGACCACGCGAAATGTCGGCGGGCTAAGAGCTCGCCGCTCCACCTCACGGAATTGCATCGGCGCCGTTCACGATTTCGAGAAGCGTGAATCCACATGGTGGCGGCCGATTGCCGCGTAGCGAAGCTGGAAAAAAACCGAAATTCGATGATGTCTGGCGCGAAGCCAAAGATCTGGTGTGGGCGCGTCGCGGCCGCCTCACCGTCGGCCTCATCCTCATGCTCATCAGCCGCGGCGCGGGGCTCGTCCTCCCCGCGACTTCGAAGTACCTCATCGACGACGTGATCGGAAAAGGGCGGCACGAGCTGTTGCCGCTGCTCGCACTGGCCGCAGGCGCCGCGACGATCGTGCAGGCGGTCACGTCGTTCACGCTCTCGCAGATCCTCGGCGTCGCCGCACAAAAAGCGATCACGGACATGCGCAAGCGCGTCGAGCGTCATGTGCTGCGATTGCCGATCTCGTACTTCGACTCGACGAAGTCGGGCGTGCTGATCTCGCGAATCATGACCGACGCCGAGGGTGTGCGAAACATCATCGGCACGGGACTCGTGCAACTGATCGGCAGCGTCGTCACGGCGGTGCTCGCGCTGG
>DASVNL010000613.1:0-4035 GCA_036383875.1 Thermoanaerobaculia bacterium | reverse complement strand
GCGTCGCGTCACGGCGTGCGCAACTTCAACATCGTCGACAACATCCTCGACCTCGCGTACATCAACACGCTCCTGCCGCGACTCGCCGCGGCCGGCGCGCCGTACGAGTTGTTCTTCGAAACGAAGGCGAATCTGCGCCGTCCGCAACTCGAATGCCTCAACGCCGCGGGCGTGCATCGCGTGCAACCCGGCATCGAGAACATGCACGACGAAGTGCTGCGGCTCATCGACAAGGGCACGAACGCGATGCAGAACGTGCGCTTGCTGAAGTGGGCGCGCGAGCTCGGCGTGTTCATCACGTGGAACTTTCTGTGGGACGTGCCGGGCGAAGAGGACGCGTGGTACGCAGAGATGGCCGAATGGCTGCCGCTCGTCTCGCACCTGCAGCCGCCCGGAGTCGAGCGCATTCAGTTCCATCGATTCAGTCCGTATCACTCGCGCGCGGCGAGCTTCGGACTCGAGCTCAAGCCGCATCCGATGTACGCGTACGTCTATCCCCTCGGCGCCACGGATCTCACCGCGATCGCCTACTACTTTCACGACGATCGCCGCGCATCGGTCGGTTCGGAACTGCAGCGCCGCCCGCATCTCAAGCAGGTGATGCGCACGCTCGGTCTGTGGAACAAGGCATGGGGTCAGGGCGGATTCGGCGACGATCCGGGCGATCCGCCCGTGTTGCTGCTCACGCTCGATGAACCCGATCGCATGGAGATCCTCGACACGCGTGCGTGCGCAGTCGCACCGCGCTACGCGCTCGAAGGACTCGCGGTGCGCGTGCTGCGCGCGTGCACGGAAGCGCAGACGATGCTCGCGTTGACGGAGCAATTCGGCGGGAGCGTGCACAAAGTCGTCGACGCACTCGTCGCGCGCAAGCTGCTACTGTCGCTGGGCGGCCGCTACTTCACGCTCGTGCTGTCCGAGATCCGGCGGATTCCGGACAGCCTCGAGGAGTTTCCCGGCGGCTACACCGACGTCTCCGGATGGAGAACGGCGAGTGCAGCCGCGCAACCGTAGCTACGTCGACGGCGGAAACAGCAAATTCAAAAGCGTGTCGGTGTAGATCCGTGACGCGTCGTATTTTTCGTACGTCGCCTTCGCGGATGCGAACGTGCTGGTGCCGAACAACTGCGGGATGGTCTGCTGGATGACCTGCTGGTTCGTGCCCGGGCCGGCATTCGTGAACGCCCAACCCTTCGACCATTCCGGACGCAGCGTGCCGCCCGCGGACGGACCCCACGTGTCGATGTAGTACTGCTCGAGCTCCTGCATGAACTCGTATGCATCCGGCGTGGCGGCCATCGTCAGCGACTGAATCCAGCAGACGGTGTCGAAGTTCGAGTTCGCCGGGTTGCAGATCGACAATGCCGGCGGCAAGGAGTTCGGAGGCAGGTCCTGCTCGTAGTCCATCGTCGTGCAGCGGATTTCCGTCGGCGCGTTCATCGGGAACTTGCCCTGCGCCTGATAGCTGCTGAGCAACTGGTTGTACTTCGTCCAGAAGCCGTTGACGATCGGCTGAATGTCGTTGTGATTGCACTGCCACGCGTAGCCGATCGCCGTGACGCGCAACGTCGTGTTCTTCACGTACAGCAACAAGTCGCGCGACGTGCCGTTCATCGTGCCGGGCGCCGGCGCAATGATGGTCTGCGTGGTGAACAGGCCGACTTTGTTGAAATCGGGCGTGCTGCTCGGGAGCAGGTTCAGTCCCGCCTGGATGGCCAGACTCGCCGCGAGTGAGATGTTGTTCGCGAGCGGATAGTTGTACGGACCCGTGACCTGTGGCTGGATCTCGTCGGTCTGCACGGACCAGCACTTCACCCACGGGTTGTCGGTGAACGGATACCAGATCACTTCGACGCGGCCGTACTCCTGCACGAGCTGCTGGAACGAGCCGGTTCCAGTTCCAGTGCCGAAAAGCAGTTCCGCGGTCGGATAGCTGTTCTGCACCTGCAGGTAGTAATTCGGCACGACGCGCATCGTGACCTGCGTGACGAATGCGCGGCCGAGGTGGAGGATCATCGCCGGGGCATCGGCGTTGTTGCGATCGAAGGTCTGGACCGAGTACGTGCCGTTGCCGTCGCTGACGACGGCATTGAACGAGAGGATGAGATTGGACAGGCAGCCATTGAGCTGGATGGCTTCCGGCCCGCCGGTGCCGTGTCCGCCGATCGCGCACACGCCGCCGATGGTGAGCACGCCCGGCGCGGGGTAATTCTGAAAGCCATACCCCGGCGCATTCGACGTACCGCCATTGTCGAGTCCTTCGAGATATTCAGTGGCCGCGTCCATTGAAACGCCGACGCCGAACGTCGCGGCCGGGAGCCCATCGACCGTCTCGAACGACATGGTCTGGAGCGCGCTCGTGTCGACGAGCAACGCCGTGTTCCACCCGCCGTTCGGAATGAGCAGCGGCGAGAAGCCGTGCTGCGCACCGCTCGGACGAAGAGTCCACTTTTGCGCGGCCGCCCAATTCGCGAGCGTCACACAATCTGCTTCATTCGCCGGCGTCGCTACCCACTGAGACGGCGAGGTCAGGCTCAGCGCCCAGTTCGTGTAGATCTTGCGCGCCACCGGAATGCCCGGCGGGAAATTCGGCGGCGCGCCAATCGCCGGCACCTCGAGTTGAGGAGGTGGCGCCGCATTGAGCGCAGCCGTCCCTTCAGTGATCAGATTCCGGTAGACGTCGGTCTCGAGCAGACCGCCCGAAGACGGTTGTCCCTGGGAATTGCTGGCCATGACGACCTCCTGATTCAGTTGTTCGGGAAGGCCTTCAGTATTGCATTCCGTCGATGCGCTGTAAACCAGCAATTTCGTCAGTGTTTTGCCTGATATTGCAGCTCTTCGCCATCCGGACGCTCGAACGGATGCAGGTCCCAGCGGTCTCCATTGGGTCGTGGCGTTTCGAGTTTCTGCGCGATGACCACGCGATCTCCATCACTGCGCACAGTGATCATTCCGTATGTCGCGACACTCCGTTCGATCTCATCGAGCGCCTTGACGTATCGCGCTTCGGCCTTTGCGCGAGCCTCGTCTGTTTTCGCATCCGCGCAGGCTTGAGAGAGGTCTTTGAGTTTCTTGCGCAGCACGGTCGGATCTTTGATCAACTCCTTCGATGAACGCGCGAGCTCTGTACTGAAGATCAGCGGCCGTTCGCCGCGACTGTAGCGGCCGAACGCGCCGAGAGCGTCGGGGCGCGGATGACAATGCGGTTCGTCATCACCGCTCGATACGATGGTCACGAGCGGATTGACCGCGCGCAAATACGCGAGCGAGAAGTCGGCGCTGCCGTGATGACACGCCTTCGCGATCTCGACTTGAAATCGCTCGCGCGCTTTTTCAACGACATCGTCTTCCGGATCGTTTGCGGCGTCGAGGCCGGTGTAATGCCCGAGGAGATAGTGCTCGGCCGGGATATTCAGATCGCCGCCGAGGAGCATCGTCAGTTTCTTGTAGCGAAGCTTCAATACGACCGAGTGGCCGTTCTTCGTCTTGCCGGGATCGGTGAACCAGCGCAGCCCCTGCTTTGCGCCCAGCATTTCCGGCACCGGCGCGAGCACTTCGAGCGACAGCTCCTTGTCCTCTTCATAGTCGGGGAGAAATCCGTCGTTCGACGACACCATGCGGATGTCGTCCGCGCACTCGAGGAACGACTGCAAGAGGCCGGGATAGCCTTTCCCTTTGACGTCCTCGGCGTTCGCGAGAACCGCGTTCAGTGCGTCGAGGTCAGCGACGGTCGGCACGTGCGTCCGCTTCTGCGGGATCCGCGCGCCCAGCGGCTCCTTCTTGTTCGCACGCTCGACGATTCCGTTGTGATAGACCCGCCGGAATCGAAAGTTCTTCGACTTCACGAGATACGTGAATCCCGCGTAGTGATCCGAGTCCGGATGGCTCATCACCGCCGTGTCGACGTACACGACGTCGTTCTTGCGCTTCTTGAGATTGAAGCGCCAGCGCAGGAAGCGATACATGTTGTCGCCCTGCCCCGCGTCGATGACGAGGAAGCGATCGTCGGGCGTGACGATGAACGAGCCGTCGCCC
>DASVNL010000612.1:0-7645 GCA_036383875.1 Thermoanaerobaculia bacterium | reverse complement strand
GGGAGGCCGCCACCCTTCCACGGAGGGTTCATCGTTCGTGGACGGGCGGTGGTCTCCCGCCAACCGCCAACCGCCAACCGAGGTTAACCTTCCGTCGTCGTCGCCGGCCCCATCGTCTTCACCGGTTCCTGCGAAGGCGTGGTGCTGCTGCTCGACGGTTCCAGCGTGATGCCTTCCTTCGCGGCGAAGTCGGCGAGGGCCTGATCGGCGAGCGCCTTCTGCTCTTCTTCCTGCATCGAGAACTCGGTGGTGTTCAGAGAGTCGCGGGCGACGCGCGCGCGGCCGGATGCTTTCTCGCGCTCTTCTTCCACCATCTTGTGCAGACGATCGAGCGTGTCGCCCGAGCCGCCGATCGACGTGATCATGCCGGACGCCATCTCGGTGAGCTCGGCCGTGGCCTTCTTGATCTTGAGATCGTCGAGGGAGCTCTTGAGCGCTTCGATCTTCGCCTGCGCCGCGCGAACGGAAACGTCGCGCGCTTTGATCAACTCTTTGTACGTCGTCTCGGCCTGTTCGAGCTGCGCGCGATTCTCGGCGAGCTCGCGCTGCGTGGTCTGCAGGCGCAACGCGTAATTTCCGGCGACGTCGCGATTGCCGGCGCGGAGATTCGCGGCGGCCTTCGCACGCAGCTCGCGCTCTTCGGTTTCGAGCTTGCGGATCTGCGTCATGAGCCGCTCGCAGAGTCCGGCGTGCGCCGCGAGACCCTGGTTGTAATTCGCGATCTGTTTGCGCAGATTCTCTTTCTCCACCTCGAGCAACGCCTCGGGGTTGCGGCGCTCGATGTCGGACACGAACAGTCCGAAGAACCCGCGGATGAGATTTGCCAATCGTTTGAACATGCGCGCTCCTTTTGCGGATCGCGAGTGTATCGCGTTCCGGCTCGGCACCTTTTGTGCGTTGCGGTTCCCGCGTGCCCGGAAAAGTTCTCGTCGTCGACGACGATCCTGCTGTTGTTCTTTCCCTCCGCGCGGCTCTCGGCGAACGCGGCGTCATCGTCGAAAGCGCGGCTGACGCGACCGGTGCCGCGGTCCTTCTCGACACGCACACGTTCTGCGGACTCGTGCTCGATCTCGTGCTGAACGACAGCAGCGGCTTCGACGTCCTGCGCGATCTCGAGCGGCGCAAGGTGCTGCTCCCGACGATCGTCATCACCGAGAAGCTGCCCTCGTACATCCGCGAGATGCTCAGCGAGGATCAGGTGAAGCTCGTCTTCCCGAAGCCCGTCGACACGCGACTCGTGGCGTCGGTGGTGTTCGGCCTCTGCGGGATGTGACGCGCCTCCGGCGCGCCCTCGCGATGCGACGAACGTTCGTGCGGTAAATGATTCTTGACACGCTCGAGACCGGCTCCTACACTCCGCGAAATTGCACAAACCGACCGGTCGGCCGGGAACTGGGCAACTTCAGCCGTAACGCCCGATCCCCAGCCCATTCCGCTCGTCAAAGAGGGCCAGTTATGAGCTATTTCGGGGAACAGCAGGCGTCGGTCATTCGCACCATCAAACGATCGCTGCTCATCGGTCTCATCGCCGTAGTCGGCGTGACCAGCATTCCGGCCGCGGCACAGGAGACGACTCCTCCACCGCCGGCGGATGAGAAAACGCAGGTGCAGGATCCTGCACCAAGCGCGAGTGAAGAAATCGTCGTCACCGCGCGAAAGCGCGAAGAGAACATCCAGGAAGTCCCGGTCGCGGTCACGGTCGTGACTGCGGACAAGCTCGAGGAAGCGGCGACCGCCGACATCTCCGAGCTGCAGACGCAGGTGCCGAACCTCGCGGTCTACCAGGGACGCAATCAGTCGACGACGCTGACCGCGTTCATGCGCGGCATCGGTCAGGCCGATCCGCTCTGGGGCGTCGATCCCGGCGTCGGCCTCTACATCGATGACGTCTACATCGCCCGCCCGCAGGGCGCGCTGCTCGACGTCTACGATGTCGCGCGCATCGAAGTGCTGCGCGGACCGCAGGGGACGCTGTACGGCAAGAACACGATCGGCGGCGCGATCAAGTACGTGAGCAAGGAGTTGTCGGACGAGAAGAGCGGCGCGTTCTCCGTCTCCCTCGGCTCGTACTCGAACATCGACCTTCGCGCGAGCCTCGGCGGCGCGCTCGTCCCGGGCCGCGTTCGCGGCAAGGTCGCCATCGCCTCGCTCAAACACGCGGGATACGGCGACAACACGCTGACCGGCCGCGACGTGTCGGATCGCAACACGCTCGCCGCTCGCGCGGGGCTCGACTTCATCCTCACCGATCACAGCAAGCTCGCGTTCAGCTACGACATGACCAACGACTCCGCGGAGCCGAAGGGCTATCAGCGCCTCGTCGCGAACCCGCTCTGCCCGGCGTTCGGCGTCACCTGCCCCGCGAACGAAAGCCGCTGGGACACGCAGGCCGGTCTCAAGCCGGTCAACGGCACCGACGCATGGGGTCTCTCGGGCGTCTTCTCGACCGAGATCAACGACGCCTGGAGCTTCAAGTCGATCAGCGCTTACCGCGAGTCGGACAGCGAGAACAACATCGACTTCGACACGACGCCGGCGCGCATCGTCGACGTGCAGGCCACGTACTACGACAAGCAGTTCACGCAGGAGTTCCAGGTCGTCTATGACGGCGGCGGAAAGCTCAACGGCATCGTCGGCGCGTACTACTTCGACGGCGAGGCCGGCGGTCTGGTCAAGAACATCTTCGCGAACGCGCAGTTCGGCACGACGAACGGCCGCACGCTGACCGACTCGATCGCGCTGTTCGGCGACGGCAGCTACAAGATCTCCCCGAAACTCACCGCGAACTTCGGCCTGCGCGCTACCCGCGAGACGAAGAACGGCATCGCATTCAACGCCGGCTACGCGAACGACACGTTCTCGGTGCCGGTCGCGATCCTCGCGAACTACAACAAGGAAGCAGACTTCAACTCGGTCGCGCCGAAGCTCGGCCTCGACTACAAAGTGAACGATGACGTGCTCGCGTACGTGACGCTGAGCCGCGGCTTCAAGAGCGGTGGCTTCAACGTTCGCGCGCAGTCGACGGCGTTCCCGAAATCGGCCGAGCCGTTCGACGATGAAGTGCTGACGGTCGGCGAAGTCGGCGTGAAGTCGGTGCTCGTCGACGGCCAGCTCGTCCTCAACTCCGCGATCTTCCACGGTCTCTACGAAGACATTCAGGTCTCGACGTTCACCGCGTTCGACGCCAACGGCGACGGCGTCGAAGAGTCGTTCTTCGGCAACTTCATCAACGCCGGCAACGCGACGATGAGCGGACTCGAAGTCGAGTTCGACGCGTCGCCGCGTAATCTCAGCTGGGTTTCGCTCAACGGCTACGTCAGCTACCTCGACCTCGAGCCGGACGAGTTCCTCGACGAGAACCATGACGGCTTCGTCGACACGCAGGTGATCACGAACGCTCCGAAGTGGACGGGTGGCGCGCACCTCAACTTCCGCTATCCGGTCGGCGGCGGTCTGCTCACCGCGAGCGTCGGCGGCGCGTATCGCGCGTCGGCGATCCTCACCAACGAAGGCGGCTCGTTCTCCGGCCGTCCGGTCCTGCCGATCTCGCAGGACGCGTACACGATCTACGACGCCTCGCTGAGCTGGCTCGCGCCCGACGCCAAGTGGCGCTTCGGCCTGAACGGCAAGAACCTCGGCGACAACGAGTACCTCACCAACGGCTACAACATCCCGGCACTGGGCATCCTGACCGGGTCGTATGGCGCGCCCCGCACCGTGCTCGCCACGATCGAATATCGCTTCTTCTAGGCTCCTGATCTCCTCCTGACTCCGAGACTCCCGGCCGCGCTGCTGGTACCCGCGCGGCCGGGACGACCCTCCTGACGCACACTGCGTTCACGGAAGGATCCTGAACCCCATGCCGACGATCACACCGGAAGCTGCCGACGAGAAGGTCTCCCGCTCCGCGTGGGGATTGCTGCTGTTCCTGACTGCGCTCAACGTTCTCAACTTCGTCGACCGCATGCTGATCGCCAGCCTCGGGCCCTTGCTCATCAAGGACCTCGGACTGAATCGCGCGCAAATCGGCCTCCTGGCCGGCTTTGGCTTTGTCTTCTTCTACACCTTCGTCGGACTCTTTCTCGGCGTCGCCGCGGATCGCATGAAGCGCTTCCCGCTGATCGGCGCCGGCGTCGCGTTGTGGAGCGCGATGACCGCGCTCTCCGGCATGGCGCGCAGCTTCATCGGACTCGCGATTCCGCGCATCTTCGTCGGCATCGGCGAGGCGACGCTCACACCGGCTTCGCTGTCGATGCTCGGCGATGCGTTTCCGCCGCGACGTCTCGGCTTCGCGATCGGCGTCTACTACGCGGGCATCCCGCTCGGACTCGCGATCGCGCTGATCTCTTCGAGCTACATCGCGCCGCTGTACGGCTGGCGCGTCTCGTTCTTCGCTCTCGGCCTCATCGGACTCGTCGCGACCGCGCTGCTGCTCGTCCTGCGCGAACCGCAACGCAAGAAGAGCGCGGAGCTCGCCGCTGCCGGACCACGTCCGCCGGTGCGCCAGCTCATTCGCGACGTGCTGCACGCGCTCGTCGCGCGTCCGGCGTTGTCGCTCGCACTCGCAGGCGGCTCACTGCTCTGCTACGGATCGGGCGCGGCGCTGCATTGCGTCACGTGGCTCGTCGAAGAGCGTGGCTTCACGTACGCCGACGCCGCGTTTCGCGCCGGACTCGTCGCGGTCTTCGCGGGCTTCATCGGCAACATGGCCGGTGGCGCGTTCGGCGACTGGTGCGCGAAACGCTTTCCCGCCGGACGGTTGTGGAGCCTCGTGATCATGACCGTCGCGCTGACGATTCCGGCGTGGGCGTTTTACTCCGTGAAGCCCGGCACGCCGGTCTTCTACCTCTGCTGGTTCGTCACGAGCGCGGGCACGACGGCGTGGTTCGGGCCGCTCTTCTCCGCGTTCGCAGAGTTGTCTCCGGTGCACGCGCGATCGACGGTCGCGGCGTTTGCACTGCTCGTCTTGAATCTTCTCGGCGTCGGACCGGGACCTTTGATCACCGGCATGATCGGCGACTCTCGCACGCTCACGTACGGCCTCCTGATCAGTCTCGTCGTCACCGTATTGGCCGTCGTGCCGTTCGCACTCGCTGCCCGCAGCGAAAGCGCTCGCGTACGCACGGCGTAGGGACTTGAAATCGATGGAACTGAATCTCAAAGACAAAGTCGTGATCGTGACAGGTGGCGCTGCCGGAATCGGCCGCGCGACCGTCGAAGCATTCGAAGCCGAAGGCGCGAAGGTCGTGGTCTGGGATCTGCCGCACGTCAACGTCACCGACGGTGAGTCCGTGCAGAAAGCCGCGGATGCAGTCGCCGCGGAACACGGACGCATCGACGTGCTGGTGAACAACGCCGGCATCGTCCGCGACGCGCAGCTCATCAAGTGGAAGGACGGCCAGATCGCCTCGTCGATGGACGACGCGACGTTCGACGCCGTCATCGACGTGAATCTCAAAGGCGTGTTCCTCTGCACGCGCGCGGTGGTGCCGCACATGATCAAGGGCGGCCGCGGCGTGGTGCTCAACGCGAGCTCGATCGTCGGTCTGTACGGCAACTTCGGCCAGACGAACTACGCCGCGACGAAAGCCGGCGTGATCAGCTTCACGAAGACGTGGTCGCGCGAGCTCGGCAAATTCAACATCCGCGTGAACTGCGTCGCGCCTGGATTCATCGGCACGGACATGGTGAAGGCGATGCCGCAAAAGGTCCTCGACTCGATGGCCTCGCACACGCCGATCGGCAAGCTCGGCGAACCGATCGACATTGCGAACGCCTACGTGTGGCTCGCATCCGACGCGGCGAAGTTCGTACACGGCGCAGTGCTGTCGGTCGACGGCGGCCTCGTGATGGGAACCTGATGGCCTACGCAAACATCATCTCGACCGGCAACTTCGTCCCCGAGGTCGAAATGTCGAACGACATGCTGCGCGAGCGCTTCAATGCGAGCGCGCCGGAGTTCGTCGACAAGATGGAGGCGTCGACCGGAATCAAAACGCGTTGGTACGCGCCCGATGATTGGGCTGCGTCCGATCTCGCGCTGCGCGCGTCGCAGGAAGCACTCGATCGCGCCGGCAAGAAGCCCGACGACATCGATCTCATCATCCTCGGCACCGACTCGCCCGACTACATCACGCCGGCGACGTCCGTCGTGCTGCAGGCCAAGCTCGGCGCGAAGAACGCCGGGACGTTCGACGTCGCGTGCGCATGCGCGTCGTTCCCAACCGCGTTCGCGAATGCGGCTGGTCTGATGGCGACGAATCCCGCGCTCAAGACCGTACTCGTCGTCGCGGTGTACGCGATGCACAAACTCGCCGCGGAGAACGATCCGATGATCTTCTTCTACGGCGACGGCGCAGGCGCCGCAGTGCTCGAGCGCAACGAAGAACAGGGCTTCATCTCCGCCGCGTTCCAAGCCGACGGCGCCTACGCGAAGAACTGGCTGATCCAGGCCGGCGGCACAGTCGAACCGACCACCGAGGCGGCCGCGCGCGAAGGGCGCACGTTCGTGAAGATGATCGAGCGCTATCCGCCCGAGATCAACAATGAAGGCTGGCCGAAGCTCGTGCGCAAAGTCGCGGCGAACGGCGGCTTCGACGTCAAAGACATCGACTACGTGATCTTCACGCAAGTCCGCAAGCCGACCATCGAGCTGGTGATGAAAGACCTCGGCCTGCCGATGGAGAAGACGCACACCGTGATGGAGAAGTGGGGCTACACCGGCTCCGCGTGCATCCCGATGGCGCTGCACGACGCGCTCGCGCAGAAGAAGATCAAGCCGGACGATCTCGTCGTGCTGGTCGGATCCGGCGTTGGCTACAACCAGGCCGCCGTCGCGCTCCGCATGCCGTCGAAAGAGAGCCGCCTGTTTGGAAATTAACTCCTCGTCTGACTTCGTCCGCATGACCCGCGCGATGCTCATCGCCGCCGGGTTCGTGCGCAAGTCGGTCGGGGACACGGTGTACTTCGAGTCGGCGGATCGCGACATGAACGATCCCATCGTGCTCGTGCACGGCGTGAACGATCACGCGGGAACGTGGTTCACCGTCGCGCCTGCGCTCGCCGCGACGCGTCGCGTGATCCTGCCCGACCTCGCCGGTCACGGCGAAAGCGCGCCGTCGCAAGGTCCGCTGCCGATCTCGCTGCTGCTCGAACAACTCGACGCAGTGATCGCTCGCGAACGCAACATCACGCTCGTCGGCAACTCCCTCGGCGGCTGGCTCGCGACGCTCTACACGCTCGCGCATCCCGATCGCGTGAAGCACCTCGTGCTCGAGGCCGCGGGAGGTTTGGATCGCCCGTTCGCGTCGCCGCTGTACGCGTTCGATCGGGAGCAGGCGATCGTGATCCTGAAGAACGTGCACGGTCCGCGCTTCGTCGCGCCGGACTGGGTGATCGACGCGCTGATCGCGCGCTCGACGGACTCGCAAATGTTGCGCGTCACCGAGACCGAATCGCACAAGCTCGATGGCCGGCTGTTGGAGCTGCACACGCCGACGTCGCTCATCTGGGGCGCGGACGACGGCGTGCTGCCGGTCGCGTACGGCCAGGAACTGCAGTCGCTCATCGCCGGATCCGAGTTGCACGTGCTCGACGGAGCAGCCCACATTCCTCACATGCAGCAGCCGGAGAAGTTCCTGCAATG
>DASVNL010000611.1:0-25009 GCA_036383875.1 Thermoanaerobaculia bacterium | reverse complement strand
GGCCTGACGGCCGCGAGCCGCGCATTATATGCAGATGCGATTACGGTTCATGCTGCTCTGCCTGGTCGCGCTGCCGGCGTTCGCGCATCCGCCGGTGAGCGTAGTGATCGACGCGCGAGGCAATGCGTTCTATTCCGATCTCGACCAGGTGTGGAAGGTCGCTCCCGACGGGACGAAGAGCGTCGCGGTGCGCAACGTCCACACGCATGAGCTCTATCTCGATGCGCGCGGCAATTTGTACGGCGAGCATCTCTGGTACGAAGGCGACGCGACGAAGAAGTGGGGACACTACGTCTGGCGCCACAGTCCCGACGGCAAAACGGTCGCGATTACGAATCGGCGCGAGGGTTTTCTGCACGATCTCAGTTTCGTGCGCGACGCCGCCGGCAACATGTATCGCTCGGACGAATCGCAGCGGAACGTGTTGAAGCGCACGCCGGGCGGCGTCGTGACGACGGTCGCGCGCGGACTGACAGCTCTTCGCTGGATGGCCGTGTCGCCCGCGGGGACGATCTACGCCGTCGACGGCCGCGACGTCGTGCGGATTCGCGGAGGCCGCATCGAGAAGATTCTGCGCGGTGCGGAGCAGCCGATGGGGTTGTGGCTCGATCGCGCGGAGAACGTCTACCTCGCCGACTTCGGCGCGGGCGTCGTGAAGCGGATAACGCCGAGTGGCGCAGTCAGTACGTTCGCGAAGTCGCCGCTGTTGTGGAAGCCGAGCGGCGGCGCGTTCGCGGCGAACGGCGATCTGCTGCTGCTCGAAGTGACGATGATCAATCAGGTGCGGCTGCGTCGCATCGCGAAGTGAAACGCTTTCGAATCGAGCGTCACTAATCCTCGGAGGAAGACATGACTCGCTTGATTCGCAGACTTGCACTCTCGCTCGCCGTTCTCGCGCTCACCGCCCCGATGTTTGCCTACGACGTCGTCAATACGTCGTCGTCGGTCACGTGTCTGTTCAGCACGACCTGCAGTGTCTCGAGTACCGATCACATCGCATCCTTTGCGGTCAGCGGCGCGAGCGGCAGCGGGCAGTTGCAATCGCGCATAACTCAGGGGCAGCCTGGCTCCGTCACGGCGGGAAAGTGGATCTATCAGTACCGGATCAATCTGACGGCCGTCGCGGGAATCACCTACATCCCGTACGTCGATCAGCTCGCGATCGGCGACTGGGGCGCGGTGCTCACGTACGACTACGACGCGAACGGCATCGTCACCGACGACGTCTACAACATCACCAGCGGCGCCCTCGGCACGAAGCCTGTGACCTCGGCGTTCCTCTCGACGCCCTGGACCTACTTCATCCTGAACAATCCGGTCTACGCGGGCAGTTATCCGGGGGGCGGCGAGAGCAGTTACTTCTTCGGCCTGCTTTCCGATCGCGCGCCCGTGCTGCGCTCGATGTGGATCCACACGGACAGCGGCTGGATCTCCGTGACCGGCTACGCTCCTCCGGTTCCGTGAGTTCCGCAGTACTATCAACGCATGGTTTCCCGGCGTGCAGTGGCTGCTCTCGCTCTCGTCAGCTCGTTCGCGTTCGCCGCGACCGCGCAACAGTCGACCGAGTTCGGACGCGCGAGCGGTCCGGAGCTGGTCATGAAGACGAAAGGCTCCGCACCGATCTCTGGCTCGCTCGAGCTTTCGATGTCGACCGGCAACGACATCTTCGGACGCGGCAGCTCGACTCCGGGCTACGGCCTCAGCGCAGGCGGCGCGCTGGTGCAGGATCGCCTCTGGTTCTTCGCCTCCGCATCGCGTCAGGAATCGTCGCGATTCACGGCGCTTCCGGACAACGCAGCCAGCGCGCGCATCGATAGTCACGTCGGCAGCAACCATGACTTCTCGGCATTCTTCGAAGCGGCGAAGCGACCGCAGCTCACGATGACGAACACGGGCTCGTTCGAGAACCTCGCGGTCCCGTCGACGTTCCTCTCGCTGCGCTACACCGGCATCGTGTCGAACACCATGTTCTTCACGGCCAACCTCACGCAGAAGAAGTGAAACGTGCCGGCGCTATTGCGCCGGCACGTACGTCGGGTCTTGCGTGACGAGATCGATCGCTGAGCCGTACGCCGTGATCTTGCCCGTGCCTCCCACGACCTTCACCGTCACGCGTGCGTTGTAGACCGCGTCGGTGAAGCCGAAGTCGGCGAGTGAGATCTGGCGGAACTCGTTCGCGGCGAGGTTGATCGAGACGACCGGCGTGGCCAGTGAGTCGGGGACGATCGCGGAGACTTCGAGCGTCACGGGCTGGCCCGTCGTTTCGGAGAGTCCGATGTTCGTGCGGATGCGCGACGACTGTTCGAGTTGCAGGATCTGCAGCGCGCGATCGTTGAGACCCGCCGACTGCTCGGGCGTCACGCCGGGGATGAACTGGCCGTAGGTGCCGTTCGAGGTTTGGTTGTACGTGCGCGCCGTCGTGACGAGCGGCGTGTTCTGCGGTGTCGTGATCGTGATCGCGCCGCCGGCGCCGTTGCCCTGCGCGAAGAGGTTGCCGATCACGTTGTCGAGCACTTTGATCTCGCCGGGGTTCACGGTGATCTCGCGCGTCACCGCCGCGCCGGGATTGCCTTGCGGATAGAACGTCAGCGTCGCCGGAGTCGCGCTCGTGCCGGAGTTGAAGACGCGCAGATCAGAGACCCAGAACGCCGCGCCGTTGTTGATGTAGGCCATGCCCGGGACGGTGTAGCGATTCGAGGTCGAGGCGCCGAGGAGCGAGGCGTTGACGAGGAGCGGATCGTTGGTGTTGTTGTCGACGGCGGACACGTACGCGGTGACCTTGCCGTCGCCGCTCGTCACCTGCACTTCGACGCGGCCGTCGGTGAGATTGTTGATGCCGGCCTGCGCGAGCATGCCGTTGATCTGCCGATGCTCGCGCGCTTTCAGCGACACGCCGATCGTCGAGAGCAGCGTGTTCGCGGTGTCGTACACGCGCACCTGCAACTCGACCGGCTCACCCGCGGCTTCGGCGAATCCGAAGTTCGAGCGATAAGCGGTGGATTGCGACACCTGCTGCAGCGAGAGGATGTTCGCGGCGCCGTTCTCCGCGAGACGTCCGACGAAGTCGGCGAACGGAATCGCGGGGATGTACTGACCGAACGTGCCGTTCGGCGTGAAGTTGTACGTGCGGCTCGACGCGACGGTCTGCAACTGCTTGAGCGCCGTCGACGTGACCGACGAGAGGAAGCCGTTCGTCGTCGACGCCGTCGTGATCGGACGGACTTCGAGCATGCCGATCGCGCTCGACGTCGTACCGGTGCCGAACAGGCTCGCGACGATGTCGTCGAGTGCGAGCGTCGCATTCGGCTCGAGCTCGATCGTGCTCGACGTGCCGGTCTCCGTGCCGTCCACGCCGGACGGCGTGAAGTGCACGTCGTACTTCATCGTGTTCGCGGTGAGGTTCGTGACGCGGATGTCGGATTCAAACAACGAGTTGTTCGCGCCGACCGCGTGTCCAACGACGGGGAAGATCAACGCATCTGGCGGCGGCGTGCCTTGACCCGTCGGCGTGACGGGCGTGACGAGGCTGATCGAGATCGGAATGGCCGCGGTCGACGCGTTGGTCGAAACGCCTTTCGCGAAGCTCGCGTAGCTCACCTGCAGCGTGCCGGTGTTCGTGCCGAGTGCAAGCACGGTCGGATCGGCTTTCACCGCCAGCGTGATGCCTTCAGGCGGAACGGTTCCGGCGGACGGCGTGACCGTGATCCACGGCTTGTCGGCGCGCACGCTGAACGGCTGCGGCGTCGGACCGCCGGGCAGGAAGAGGTGCTGCACGATCTGGCTGCGCGATCCGATCTCGGTGCTCGAGCTGTTCGTGCGCGGCGCGATGACGAACACGCCGACGACGTCGGAGTACGGCCCACGCGCGTCGCTGCAATCGCTGACGCCGCGGACGCGATAGAGATATTGAACCGGCGTTCCCGTGACTTCGTGGTCGAAGGCCATCGAGACGTCGTCGGTCTTGAAGGTCTGCGCGCTGCCGAAGTCGAGCGTCGTCGACTCCTGAATCTCGTACAGGCCGACGTTCGGCAACGGCGTCCAGCGGACGCGATACTCAGTGTCGGACAGTGCCTGTCCGACGACTTGCGCTTCCGGTTTGCGCGGCGTGCCGCACGCGACTTTTGGCGTGACGATGAACGAGCTGCGCGCGGATTCGGTCGACGAGCATTCGGGGAAGGTCGCTTCGATGAACCACTCGTAGCGGCCGGTCGGCAGGACGATCGTCGCGCGCGCATCAGTCACGGTGTCGGCGAGCGTCGTCTGTCCGTTGCTCGCAACGATCCAGACTTTGTAGCTCGTCGCGCGCGGAACTTCCGTCCACGCGAGTCGCAGCGGCGACGGTACGCTCGATCCATCCTCGGGCGCGAGAAGGATCGGCGGTCGATTCGCGCAGCTCGCCGATTCCTGCAACGTGAAGCGGCGTTCGGTCGACGACGCGGGATCGCAGTTCGCGAAGAACGCGATGACGCGCCACGCGACTTTGCCGAACGGCAAACGTCGCGTGAGCTGAGTGCTTTCGGTGAGGCCGAGGAGCGTTTCGGTGCCGCCGTCGATGGTCGCGACGACGCCGTAGCGCACGGCGCCATTCACCGATGCCCATGCGAACGTGACCGGATTCTGCGTGAGCGTCGCGCCGTTCGCCGGGACCGAGAGTTGAGGTCCGGTATTGGAGCAGTTCTGGCCGCGCGCGATGACGAAGCGATTGCGCGACGAGAACGCGGACGGGCAGTTCTCGAACACGGCTTCGACGGTCCACAGGTACGTGCCCGGGATGAGGAAGCGGGAGAGCTGCGTGTCGTCGGTCTTGCCGAGGAGGATCGGATCTTCGCCGTCGCGCGAGGCGAACAGGCGATAGAACTGCGCGCCTGCAACAGTCGACCAGCGGAACACCACGGCCGCGGCGACGGTCGCGTTCTGCGCCGGCGCGATGAGCGTCGGCGGAGTGTCGGGGCAGCGATCGCCTTCATCGACATCGAAGAATGCGACCGACGAGCGCACGGGATCGCAGCCGCCGAACAACGCTTGCACGTACCACTTGTGCAATCCGGCGTCGACTTCGACGGTGGTCTGGAGGAGCGTCGTGATGATGACGTCCGCGAATGGCTGATCGCCTTCGGCGAGCCACACGCGATAGCCGATCGCGCCTTCGGCGGCGTTCCACTTGAGCGTCACCGGGCTGTTCGCATTCGCCGGACGCGCTTCGGTTCCAACCGGCGATACGAGCACCGGCGCCGGTTTGTTCGCGCAGTTGTCCGCGGCTTTGACGCGGAACGTGTGTTCGTCCGACGTGACGGACGGACAGCCTTCGCGCACGGCTTCGACGAACCACGTCGTTTCGCCGCGGGGGAAGCCCGCGGTGATTTCGGTGTTCGTGGTGCGCGCGATGATCGCGGGTGCGGAGTCGTCGAACTCGGCCCACACGCGATAGAACTGCGCGCCCTGAATCGCATTCCACGACAACTGCACCGGCGACGAAACCTCGGCCTTATCCGCCGGCGTTTTCAGCTGAATCGTGCCGTCGGGACATGGCTCCGCGTTCGCACGCACGGTGACGGTCACGGGCGCGGAGATCATCTCGCCGCAGGTTTCGAAATTCGCGATGACGACGAGTGAGTACTGCCCGGCCGCGAGTCCGGCGATGACCGCGCCGCGATCGCTGCTGCTGACTTCGACCGCCGGATCGGACGATCCCGACTTCTTGACGAACACGTGGTACTCGTCGGCGTCGACATTGCTCCACTGCAGATTGAACGGCTGATCGACCGTCTCGCCGTTGTGCGGCGTGACGATCTGCGGCGCGACGCCTTCGCAGTCGCTGATGAGGAACGACGACGGTTCGGAGTAGATCGGACCGCACGCGCCGTCGAAGTTCGCGCGGATCATCCAGCCCCAGCTTCCCGCCGGGATCTCGCTCGTCGTGAAGCTCGTGCCGTTGATGAACTCTTCGAACACGTCCCACGTCGCGCCGTTGTCGGGCGTGAGTTTCAGGTCGTAGCTCGCCGCGCCCGGCACGCCGTTCCAGTTGAACGTGATCGGCGCGCCGCCGCGAAACGAATCGCCCGGCGAGGGCTGCAGGAGATTGGGCTGCAGGGCCGGGCAGCTCGTGTGGAAGTGGCCTTCGGCCGAGAGCGCATCAGGGCACGCGGTTTTCTTCGCGACGACTTTGAAGAAGATCGCACGACCCGCATCAACGTTCACGTTCGCAGACGTCGACGTCGTGGTGAGCTGCGGACTGGAGTAGCCGTCGCCTTCATGACGAAGCCAGACGTCGTACGTGTCCGCGCCCACGTTGTCCCAGCTCAGCGGCACGTTGCCGAAGGGGACGACGGCGTCGTACGCCGGACTCTGAATCACCGGCGCGGCGGGGCAGATCGCAAACACGTTCGCCGCAGTTGCGACGACAAACAGCAATACCGCCCATCGGCTGAGGGATCTCATGCTTCGCTCCGAATTCGTTGAGTTACGCCCTGTTTGACGACCACTCTAGTCGTTCTGTTGACAGCGAGGCGTGAGCGAAGTCACGAGACTCACCAGGATCGATACTTGTTGCCGCCCGTGTTGAACACGACGACGACGTCGCCATCGCGAACGTCGCCGCGTGCGCGCAGCTCTTCGAGCGCGAGCCACGCAGCGCCGGTCTCGGGACCTGCATCGATTCCTTCATCGCGCCTCATGCGCGCCGCTGCGTCTTCGATCTTCGCGTCGTCGACGGCGATCGCGCCGCCGCCGGAGTTGCGAATCGCGGTGAGCATCAATCGATCGCCCACCGCGCGAGGCACGCGCAATCCCCACGCCTCGGTCTTCGGCGACTCCCACTCGGGCGCCGTCTCGAGCTTCTGTTCGAACGCGCGGACGATCGGCGCGCAGCCGCTCGACTGCACGCTCCACATGCGCGGACGTCGCGCGTCGATCCAGCCGAAGGTCTGCATCTCGTCGAACGCTTTCCACATGCCGACGAGGCCGGTGCCGCCGCCGGTGGGGTAGAGAATCACGTCGGGCAGGCGTTTGAGATCGGCGAAGAGCTCGTAGCCCATGATCTTTTTGCCTTCGACGCGATACGGCTCCTTGAGCGTCGAGAGATCGAAGCCGCCGTTCTCGGCGATGTACTTCTGCACGCGTTTCGCCGCGTCGGTGATCACGCCCTCGACAAGCTCGACTTCCGCGCCGTAGTCGCGACACTCTTCGACGATCGACGTTGGCGTGTCGCGCGGCATCGCGACGAACACGGGCATCCCGGCGCGCGCACCGTACGCGGAAAGTGCAGCGCCCGCGTTGCCTGCGGTCGGCGCCGCGAGGCTCTTCGCGCCGAGTTTCTTCGCCATCGTGACGGCCGCGGACATGCCGCGCGACTTGAACGAGCGCGTCGGATTCTTCGACTCGTCTTTGATGTAGACGTCGGGACGCACGCGCGATTGCAGCAGCGGCGTCATCCCTTCGCCGAGGGTGACGATCTCGGAGTCGTGGTCGATGGGGAGGACGTCGGCGTAGCGCCACATGTCGTTGCGCTCGCGCAGTCGCGGCGAGGTCGTCGCGTAGCGCACGAGGATCGGTGCGGCGTCGACGGGGCAGAGGTTGTAGAGCGCGTCGATCGGCGAGGACCAGTCGCAGCGCGAGCAGTACAGAGTGGCCTTGTTCATAAAATGAAATCGCCCGTCGCGGTGAAGCGACGGGCGAGTATCTGACGGCAACGATCGAGCGGCAACTACTTCTTGGTCGCTTCCTCGGCCTTCTTGTTGAACTCTTCGTAGGCCTTCTTCACTTCGCCCGGCTTGTCTTCGTACTTCGACAGCTCGTGCACGTACGCGTTGAGCGCCTCGCCGTACTTGGCGAGCAGCTCGCGATTGAAGGCCGTGGCCGGATCTTCGTTCTGCGCGCTCTGCATTTCCTGGCGCGACTTCTCGTAGCCGGCGAGAACGTCGGCGTAGAGTTTCTTCGTGGTCTCGTCCTTCGCTTCGTCGTGCGCCTTCTTGGCCTGGGTGTAGGCCTGGTCCATGTTCGCGGACATCGTGGCGTTGAACTTCTGCGCCATCTGCGCGGTGGAGGCGGCGAGGATCTGCTGCTTGACCCACAGGTACTCCTGCGAGTTGTAGCCGAGGTCCTTGGCGGCGCGGATGTCGGCAGTCATGAAGTCGGCGACCGAGCCCATGGCCTTGAAGCTGTCCATCATGCCGCTCAGCGATTTCTCGCCGTCTTTCTTCGCCTCTTCGGCGTGTTGCTTCATCTCATCCTTCGCGACCTGAGCGATCTTCTTCTCCTGCTCGCGAACCTTCAGATACATCTGCACCTGGTTGTCGGTGAGACGTCCGTCGGCGGGGGGCGTGTACGAATCCTTGGCGACTTCCTTCATCAGGTCCGTCGTCCCGCGCTTCTCGAGATCCTTCGAGATCGCGGCCTTATCAGCGAGCTCTTTCGCCTTACAACCGGCGAGAGCGACAGACAGACACAGCAGGGCTGCAGCGGTGCGGCGCATCAATGTTTCCTCCGTGGCGTTGAATGATAGGGAGACAGGGTGATTGAACGCGTGATGCGAGACACAAATTCACTCTGTTTGGAGAGATGAGTGATGAGAGATGAGTGATGAACGTTGTTGCGAGCTTCAGCCGCATCGGGATGACGTGCAAACCTCGCGACGAGGTTCATCACGCATCATTCATCACTCATCACTCTGGTTCACTCGAGCTCTGCCGTGATGCGCGCGCGCAGCGCGTCCAAATCCTTCAGCACGCTCTCCAACGCGCGCGTGCGGGCGGCGAGTGCGGCTTCGAGCTCGCGGACGCGGCCGTCGTTGATCACGCTGTCGAGTGAGACCGCGGCGGGTGCGGGCTCATCGAGTACGGCGACGGCGACGGGGGAATCGACGAGCGCTTCGGCTCCGAGCTCTTCGACTTCTTCCACCGGCTCGACGTACGGGATCGCGACGTTGCCGGAAATCGTCGCCGGGCGTGAGCGTCCCTCGGCGAGAAGTTGCTCGAGCGATACTTCTTCGGCGTGCTCGTAGTCCGCTTCGACCGGCGCGGAGTCGGGGAAGGGGACGGAGTCGGCGAACGGATTCGGCGCCTCGGCGAGCGGCTCGTTGTCGAGCATCGCCGGCGTTTCTTCCGGCTCCGGTTCCGGCTCGGGCTGCGATTTCACCGCGACCTTCGGCGTACCGATCGGCGGCGCGGCGTTCTTCATCTTCGGCGGTTCGCTGCGCGCGCCTTTGAGTCGCGCGAAGAGATGCTTCGCCGTGATCTTCGAGATCAGCTTGAACGTCTCCATCACGCCGTCGCCGCGAATCGCCGCGGCCTCGGTGTACGGATAGCCCTCGAAGCCGAGCGCCTCCTGCAACTGATCGACCGGCAGGACGCCCGGGAGATCGCGCTTGTTGAACTGAATGACGACCGGCGTGTCGTTCACGTCGATCTGGTTCTCTTCGAGATTCTCGAGCAGATTCGCGAAGCTCTCGCGATTCGCCTCGACCATCGCGGGCTGCGAGTCCGCGACGAACACCACCGAGTCCGCGCCTTTCAGCACGAGCT
The DNA here is from genome assembly GCA_036383875.1 of Thermoanaerobaculia bacterium. Taxonomy (GTDB): domain Bacteria; phylum Acidobacteriota; class Thermoanaerobaculia; order Gp7-AA8; family Gp7-AA8; genus QHVT01. The sequence continues at coordinate 15,491 of DASVNL010000611.1, read as the reverse complement.
TGCGCGTCTCGTTGTAGAAGACCTGTCCCGGAACCGTGTAGAGCTGGATCTTCAGGTTGAACGGACCGACCTTGCCGATGTCGACCGGAAGAAGATCGAAGAAGAGCGTGCGGTCCGTTTTGGTCGCGAGCGACAGCATCTTCCCTTTCGATTTCGGGTCGAGCTTGTCGAAGATGACCATCAGGTTGGTCGTTTTTCCGCAGAGCCCCGGACCGTAGTAAACGATCTTCGCGGTCATCTCGCGGGTGGCGTGATTGAACAAGACCATGGGAGGGCAGAGTATAAGAGAATCCGCCCGTGCACGACGATGCTGACGATCCCGACGGCGAAATCGACGATCAGCCCGTGGAAATCCCGATCACCGATACGCTCGATCTGCACCCGTTTCGCCCGAATGAAATCAAGGATGTCGCCCGCGAGTACCTGGCCGAAGCGCATGCGCGCGGATTCCGGCAGGTGCGGCTCATTCATGGACGGGGAATCGGCGTGCAGCGTGAGAACATCCGCGCCCTCCTGCAAACGCACGAGCTCGTCGATGCGTTTCATGATGCAGACACGAGCGGCGGCGGCTGGGGAGCCACCGTCGTCCTGTTGAAAGACTGATTGGTCCCGAATCCGCTAATCCGCTAAAAGGAGTGTCATGTCAGCCCTTTACGACGAACTGAGCAGGGTCACGACCTACGAGTACACGGTGGAAGAAGTCCGTGAGTTCGAGGCGCTGCACGACGAGATTCGCAAGCTCAAGAAAGAGCGCAACGCAGTCATCGTCGCCCACAACTATTACCGTCCCGAGATTCTCAAAGTCGCGGACTTCGTCGGCGATTCGCTCGAGCTCGCGCTGATGGCGTCGAACGTGCGCGATGCCGACGTCATCGACTTCTGCGGCGTGCACTTCATGGCCGAGACCGCGAAGATCGTCAATCCGACGAAGAAGGTTTTGCTCCCCAACATGATGGCGGGCTGCCAGCTCGCGGACGCGGCGCCGGCCGAAGATCTGAAAGCGCGCATCGATGAACTGAAGCAACAGTTCCCCGATCTCGCGGTCGTGAGCTACGTCAACACGACCGCCGCGGTGAAGGCGCTGTCCGACATCATCGTGACGTCGGCGAACGCCGCGAAGGTCGTGCGCACGCTGCCCAACAAAAACATCCTCTTCGTGCCGGATCGCAATCTCGCACAGCACGTTGCGAACGATGTGAAAGACAAGAACATCATCCCTTGGGACGGCTACTGCTACGTGCACCAGCAGATCACGCCGGAAGAAGTCGCGCGCATTCGCGCGGCGGATCCAGAGCTTGAGATCCTCGTGCATCCAGAATGTCGTCCCGACGTCGCCGCACTCGCGGACGCCGTGCTTTCGACATCGGGCATGGTTCGGTACGCGAAGGAGCGCCAGTCGAAGCGATTCCTCGTCGTGACCGAGTGCGGACTCTCCGATCGCCTGGCGATGGAAGTGCCGGACAAGACGTTCGTGAAGGGCTGCAAGCTCTGCGCGTTCATGAAAGTCACGACGCTCGAAGACGTCCGCGACTCGCTGCTGTACATGCGATACGAAATCGAAGTGCCGGAGGACATTCGCGTGCCGGCCGAGCGCGCGCTGCGGAGGATGTTCGAGGCCACGGAGTAGCCGCGCGTCGTGACCCTCAAAGGTGTGTTGTTCCTGAACGCGCGCGCCGGAACGTTCGGCGCCGCGGATGAGCAGAGTCTGCGCGACCTCGCGCACGAACGCGGGCTGCGCGTCGTCGACATCGTTCCCGACATCGACGTGCGCGCCATCGTGCGCGAGGCGCTCGCCTCAGGGCAGCGCACCTTCGTCGTCGCGGGCGGCGACGGCAGCGTGCATCACGTCGCGCAGGCACTCGTACACACCGAGGGAACGCTCGGCGTCGTGCCGGTCGGCAGCGTCAATCATCTCGCCCGCGACCTGAACCTTCCCCTCGGCGACTGGCGCGCCTCGCTCGAAGTCGCGGTCAGCGGTGCGATCGAACAGATCGACGTCGGCCGCATCAACGAGAGCTACTTCATCAACAGCGTGATGATGGGCATCTATCCGAGTCTCAGCGAATATCGGGAGCGCTTCCGGTCGATGCACAGCCGCTGGCGCGCGTACTTCAAAGCGGGGCGTCTCGCGCTGCGACACTTCCCGCACGTGACGCTCGTCCTCGAGCTCGATCATCGCGTCGAAACGCTGCGCACGCAGATGTTCGTCATCGCCGTGAACGCGTACGACCTCTCGACGACCGGCATGGTCGCGCCGAAGACGACGCTGAGCGACGGACGCCTCACGATGTACTCGCTGTCCTTCATGAGTCGCGTGCAGTTCATTCGCGCCGCGGCGCAGTACTTCCGCGGCCGCATCGGCGACGTCGACGGATTTCGCAGCGTGCGCATGACGCAGTTGCGCGTCGACACAGGACGCCGCCGGTTGCGGCTATCCGTCGACGGCGAGCTCATGGAGCTCGCGACGCCGCTGCACATCACGGCTGTGCCCGCCGGGTTGCTCGTTCGACGCTGACTGTATTTTTCCGCTCCTTCAGTGTGACTTCACCCTGGATGGATCAGCACGAGAGCGAGAAGTTCCGGCTGCTTTGGCAGGCCGCGCTGGACGGAATCATGGTCCACGAACGCGGCGTCGTGAAGGCAGTGAACCAGCGCGCGACGAAGATGTTCGGCGCGCCGGAAACGGCGATGCTCGGACGAAGCGTGCTCGAGTTCACGAGCCCGCGGTTCCATTCCGCCGTGCTCGAGCACATGGGCACGCGCAGTTCGTCGCCATTCGAAAGCGTCGGCGTTCGTGCCGATGGTTCGGAGTTCCCGCTCGAAGTCTGTGGCGTGTCGAGCGAGGACTCGCCGATGCGCATCGTCGTGTTACGCGATCTCACCGAGCAGAAACGTGCTGAAGAGACCGCGCGACAAAACGAAGCATTGTGTCAGGCCCTCGTGCAGGCCGCGTTCGAAGGCATCGTCACGATGAACGACGAATGCGTGAACGAGGCAAACGACCACTTCGCCGAGATGTTCGGCTACACGCGCGACGAATTGGTCGGCATGAACGTCGCCCAGTTGATCGAGCGCGATCTGAACGCCGGCGCGCGCGGATGCGCACGCGGACTGCGCAAGAACGGGACGTCGTTCCCGATCGAGTTCGCAATCGGGGTGATCGGCGACTCGCGCGCAGTCTGCGCGGTACGCGACGTCACGAGCGAGCGCCGCGCGCAGGAGCAGCTCGTCGAGAGCGAACGACGCTATCGCGAGCTGAGCGAGTCGACGCACGACCTGCTCTGCGAGCACGATCTCGAAGGCAACATCCTCGACGTCAATTCCGCCGTGATCCGCGCCCTCGGCTACACGCGCGAAGAAATCCTCGTGCGCAATCTTCGCGAGTTCATCGATCCGCTGTTCATTCAGCACTTCGACTCGTATCGCGAGCGGATCGTTCGCTACGGACTCGCCGAGGTGCTGCTGCGCGTGCGGACGCGCGATGGGGAAGAGCGCATCTGGCATTGCCGCACGACGCTGCGTGCATCCGGACGCGAGCGGCCTGTCGTGCGTGGAGTCGCGCGCGACGTGACCGATCGCGAGCTCGCGACGCGCGCGCTCCGCAAAAGCGAGCGCCACTTCCGCTCGATCCTCGAGCACATCTCCGACACCGTCACGATCCTCGATGCGGACGGCGTGATCAGCTATCACAGCCCGTCACTCGAGCGTCTGCTCGATCTGCCCGACACCGAGATCATCAACCGCCGCTTCATCGAGTTCGTGCATTGCGACGACGTCGACGCGGTGACTCGATTCTTCAACGCGCAGTTCAATGGATCCGGCGAAGCGTCGATGCTCGACGCGCGCCTGCTGCATCGCGACGGCTCGTGGCGCTGGTTCTCGATGGTCGCGACGACGCGCAACGTCAACGGCAAGCGCACGCTGCTCGTCAACGGTCGCGACGACACGGAGAAGCGCATGCTGCTCGCGCAGCTCGAGCAAGCCAATCGCGTCAACAGCCTCGGGCGTCTCGCCGCGACGGTCGCGCACGAATTCAACAACGTATTGATGGGCATGCAGCCGTTCGCGGAACTGATGCAACGTCCGGGCGTCGACATGTCGACGGTTTCGCGCGGCGCGCGTTCGATCATCAACTCGATTGCGCGCGGCAAGCGCGTCTCGCTCGACATCCTTCGCTTCACGCATCCCGCGCAGCCGACGCTCGCGCCGGTCGAGCTGCGCACGTGGTGGGATCGCGTCGCGCCGGAACTCGCGAGTCTCACGGGCGGCATCGAAGTCGACTGCGCGTTGCCGTCGCGCATGGCCGTCACCGCGGACGCGGCGCAGCTGACGCAAATCGTTTCGAACTTACTCAGCAACGCACGCGATGCGATGCCGAACGGCGGGACCGTGCAGATCGCGGCGCGGCGTCCGGATCGCAACGAGACGTTCGCGTTCGGCGTCGTGCGTGATGCACACAAATTTGTGCATATCACCGTGCGAGACACCGGCTTCGGAATGAGCGACGACGTCATGCGTCACGCGTTCGAGCCGCTCTTCACCACGAAACTCAACGGCGGCACCGGACTCGGACTCGCGGTCGTGCATCAGATCGTGACGCGTCACGGCGGCTCGATCTTCATCGCGAGCAAGCCGAATCGCGGCACGACGTTCCACATCTTCCTGCCCGTCGCAGCGACGATGGAGGTCGAAGAGCCGGCGCCGGTGATGGTGTCACTCGATCCGCTGCGCGTGCTGGTCATCGACGACGAGCCCGCGATCGCGGGAGGACTCGCCGAGTTGCTCAAGGAATTCGGCGCGACCACCGAGATGGCGATGTCGCGCGACGAAGCGAAGGCGGTCGCGGACGAGTTTCAGCCCGACCTCGCGGTGATCGACGTGCGCTTGCACGACGGCAACGGCTTCGAGTTGGGCGCGCAATTGCGCTGGAAATTGCCGCAGTTGAAGCTCGTCTACGTCAGCGGCCACGCGGACGCGGGACACGTTCCGGCATCGGAGGCGGGGACGTCGTTCCTGCAGAAGCCGTTCGAGATCGGCCAGCTCGTCGAACAGATCGCCGATTTGACCGCGTAAGTCGTGTTTGCGGACGCGTGTCCGAAATCCGGACGCGCGCGTTCCTTCCTGCAGTAATCGTATCCCATTGACCTGCAAGCAGTTGTCCCTCGCGTCCATTTGGCGGACGCCTTGAAGTAAGACACCGCGAGAGAAAGAGGGAGCACAACGAATGAAGGAACAAAGAGTACTCGTGGTGGACGACGAGATCGCAATCGTGGAGGGGCTGACGGCCCTGTTCGAGTTCGAGCAGATCCGGACGGTCGGCGCGAACGATCGCGAGGGCGCCGAGGCGATCCTGGCGGACGAGTTCTGCCCGGTCATCGTCGCGGACCTCTGCCTGCACACGCAGCTCGAAGGGATGATGCTTCTCGACTCGATCCGTGCGAAGAGCCCGCGGTCGCGCATCGTGATCCTCAGCGCGTACGCGACTCCGGAGCTCGAAGCGGAACTGCTCGAGCGCGGCGTCGCACTGGTGCTGCGCAAGCCGTCGAGCGGCGACGTGATCATGGAAGCGGTTTACGCGCTGCTCGACGAGATCGAGAAGGAAGCGCCGCGGCCCGACGAAGCGCTCGACCTCGAAGCGTTGTATCTCTCCGTGCGCAAGCGCCTGTACGACATCCCGCGTCATCGCTTCGGACTCACGCCCGAGCGCGCGGAAGACGTGCTTCATGACGCGTGGCTGCTGTTCCTGCAGAAGCGCGGCGTGATTCGCTCCGCAGCGCCGTGGCTCGCCGGCACCGTCGCGAATCTCGCGCGGCAACAACTGGATCTGAAGAAGCGTCGCCGCGAAACGCCGGAAGACGAGTGCGGTCTGGAGCAGATGCTCGATCCGCGCGGCGGCGACATGCTCGATCGCATCGCGCTCGAAGCAGCGCTGGCGAGACTCGATCCGCGTGCGCGCGATCTCTGCGTGCTCATCGGCATCGAAGGTCTGTCGTACGACGAGGTGAGTGTCGCAACGAAGCTGCCCCTCGGCTCGATCGGACCGCTGTACATCCGCGCGAAAAAGAAACTGCGCGCCGCTCTGGAGAATTGAGGCGCCCTTCGTGCAGCATTCGCGAGAATGCAACTCATTCTGATCATGACGCTCGCCGCTACCGCGGCGAGCGTTTCGCGTGAAGCGGTCACACTCGGCGACGGCCCCGGCCTCGTCTACGTCATCCTCGGCGACAGCACGACCGCGGGAGTCGGCGGCACGTACGACCTCGGCATCGCGATGTCGACCACGCGCGAGCTCGCACGCAGCCATCGCGTCACGATGACGAACCTCGGCGTCTCCGGCGCGCGCATTCGCGACGTGCGACGTTTGCAGTTGCCCAACGCCGAACGCCTGCATCCCGACGTCGTGTTGTTGTCCGTCGGCGCGAACGACGTCACGCACCTCACGCGCATCGGCGCGATGCGCAACGACCTCGTCGACATCGTGACGCGATTGCGGCGTTCGAATCCGAACGTGAAAATCGTCATCACTGGCTCGCCCGACATGGGCTCACTGCCGCGCATTCCGCGAATCCTGCGCGGCATCGCGACGTGGCGCACGAAGCGAGTGAATCGCATGTTCGTGCCTGCCGCGAAGGAGCTCGATCTCACCTTCGCGCCGATCGCAGAGAAGACCGGCCCGCTGTTTCGCAAGGATCGCAGTCTGCTCGCCGACGATCGGTTTCATCCGAACGATCGCGGGTACGCGACGTGGATCCCGGTGCTCAACGAAGCGCTGAACGCCGCGCTTACGAACTGACCGCGCGCGTCAGCGCGTCCATCAGCGTCGTTGCGTCGAACGGCTTGCGGAGCAGCGTCGCGCGATGTGCGACCGCGCTGGGCAGCAGTTGCTTGTCGGAGTGGCCGGTCATGAACACGACGGGCAACTCGGGGGCGAGACGCCACAGCATCTGCGCGAGCTGCGTGCCGTCGAGGTCGGGGAGACCGATGTCGAGCAGCGCGACCTCGGGAGGCTTCTCGTCGAAGCGCTCGATCGCTGCGGCCGCAGTCGGGTAGTGCACGACGCGGAGTCCGAGAGTCGTCGCGAGCTCGATCAGCGCCGCGGCGACGACGGGGTCGTCCTCGACGATCATCATGTCTCTGAGCGGGGCGCCGGTGACTGGCGCAGGCGCTTCTTCGACCGTGGCGGTGCTTGCCGGAATCAGCAGGTGAAACGTCGCTCCTTTTGCGAGCTCGGATTCGACGTAGACCGATCCGCCGTGCGCGCGCGCGATCTGATGCACGACGTTCAATCCGAGTCCTGTGCCGCCCGCGCCGCGTTTCGTCGTGAAGAGCGGCTCGAACATGCGCGCCTTCACCTGATCAGTGATGCCGGGGCCCGTGTCGGTCACGGCGATGTGCGCGAAGCGTTCGGGGTCGCGCACCGTGGTATTCGGCGGAACGCGGCGTTCCGCGGTGATCGTCAACTCACCGCCGTGGGGCATCGCGTCGCGCGCGTTGGTCGCGAGGTTCGTGATCGCCTGCGTGAGCTGTTCGCGATCGGCGTGCAGCGTCAGCTTCGGCTCGCTCACGATGCGCACGTTGATCGTCGACGGCATGAGCAGCGCGAGCTCTTCGCGAACTTTCTCGAGGAACGACGCGGCGTCGAGCGGTTCGAGCTCGGGCGTTTTCACGCGCGTGAATCGCAACACGTCCTGTGTGACGCGACGACCTCGTTCCACCGAACCCAGAATGCTCTTCGCATGAGGCTCGGCCGCCGGCGCCTTGCGCAGCACGAGCTCCGCGTGCGGCTGGATGCCCATCAACACGTTGTTGAACTCGTGCGCGATCGACGAGGCGACGCGGCCGAGGGAGGCGAGACGTTCGGCGTTGTCGAATTCCTGTTGCAGCTTGAGACGCTCGGTGATGTCGCGGCAGTTCAGCACGATCGTCGGATCGCCCGACGGCAGATGTCCGAATCGAAAGCGGACATCGAGGTGGCGCCACTCATCGCCATGCGACACGCGGAGCGTCGACAGCACGGCTTCGTTCGTCGTCGTCGTTTCGCGCAAACGCTCCGAGAACAGCTCGCGGTCTTCCTCGTGCACCAGCTCTTCGACGCGGCGGCCGCGCAGGTCATCAGGATCGTGGCCGAGGACTTGTTGTGCGGCGGGACTGGCGTAGACGAATCGTCCTTCGAGATCGATCGCTGCGACGAGGTCGTACGAACCTTCGATGAGCGATCGAAACCAGGCCTCGCTCGATGCGACGGCCTGCTGCGACTTGCGCATCTCCGTGCGATCGACTGCCGAGCCGACGACGCCTGTGATGTTGCCTCGCGCGTCGCGGACGGGGGAGAGGCGGCATACGTATTCGCGGCGATCCATCCGCGTTTCGAACGTCAGCGTCTCGCCGTTCAGTGCGCGTTCGTGCGGTGCGATTGCGGCTTCGCCGAAGAGATCGCTCACGGTCGCTGCCGAACTGTGGACGCCGCCGCCACGACTCGAGATCAGGCGATGTTGACGGTCCGACTGCCAGATGATCGTCGGCACTTGATCGACCAGCTCGCGCAGTTGTTCGAGCCTCTGTTCGGCCCTGCGCTCCTGGCCGCGCGCGAACAGGTAAAACGCGAGTGCCGAACCGGCCACGAAAATTACGCCTTTCGTGGTTTGCGCGGCGAGCGGGAGTCGCTCGACGAGCGCGTCGGTGAAGAAAATCCAGAGGAACCCGGCGATTGCAAACAACAGTGCCGCAGCGCGTGCACTCAGCACACGACGGGACACACGATCAATTGGGTCTTTGGGCATATCAGCGGAAAAACGGATCTGCGGAGCGATTCTGCGCTTGCGGGCTACGCTCTGCAAGCCAACCCGTCAGGTCGCGGACGCTTTCGAGTCGCGCAAACTCCTTGCCGTGCAGTGCGTCGTCGTCGACACGCTCGTGCGCCCACGTCAGAGCATACGGTATGTGGACCGCGCGCGCACCCGCTTCGAGCGCGGGCAGCACGTCGGACTTGAGCGAGTTGCCGACCATCAGGAACTCTTCCGGCGCAACGGCGTGACGCGCGAGGATCGAAGCGTACGTGCGCGGGTCTTTCTTCGACACAATCTCCACGGCGTGGAAATGCTCGCCGAGTCCGGAGCGCGCGAGCTTCGACTCCTGATCGAAGAGATCGCCCTTCGTCAGCAGCATGAGTCGATACTCAGGCGCGAGTGCTTCGATCGTGTCACGCACGCCGTCGAGGAGATCGACGGGCGCGAGCAGCATCGCGTGTCCCCAGTCGAGAATGCGCTGGATCTCCGCGCCGCCGATGCGGCTCTCCGTGAGCTCGACGGCCGTCTCGATCATCGAGAGGATGAAGCCTTTGATCCCGTAGCCGAAGTGGCCGAGGTTCTTCATCTCGGTCGCGAAGAGCCGGTCGCGCACCCACTCCGCGGAGTGATAGTGCGCGAGCATCTCGGCGAACTGCGCTTCGGTTGCGTGGAAGAGCGGCTCGTTGTGCCACAACGTGTCGTCCGCATCGAACGCGATGATCTTGAACATCGGCGCGGGAGTTTAGTGGAAAAAGCAAAACCGGCCGCTCTCGCGGCCGGTTCAATCTCGCGATCGAGAGAACTTACTTCGCGGCGGTGCGCTTCGACGCGGCCGCGAGGCGGGACTTGTAGCGGTTCGCGGTGTTCTCTTTGATCAGGCCGGTCTTGGCGGCCTTGTCGATCGCGGAAAAGCCGGTTGCCAGCGTGTCCTTGTCGGCGTCGCCACCGGCCAGAGTCGTGCGGGTCTTCTTGAGAACGGTCTTGAGACCGGACTTCGCGGCGCGGTTACGCGCCTTCCTCTTTTCGGCCTGTCTGCGCTGTTTCTCGGCCGAGGCAATGTTCGCCATTCGTTGCTCCTACTGAAATCTTCGTGGTTTTGAGAGGCGGCCGGTTGCCGCCTCAATTCGTAAGCCGCTGATTCTACTTCGTTTCGATCCCGAGCTGCTTCAGTTTCTGCCGCGCCAGAGAGGCTTCCTGAGACTGCGGATGTTCGTGCAACACATATTGAAGCTGCACAACTCCCTGTGCTCTCTCGTTGATGTTGATGTAGGCGTAGCCCTTCTTGAGCAGCGCACCCGGAACTTTGTCGGATTTCGGGTATTTCGTGACGACGCTGTCAAACTGTGCGATGGCCTCGCGATATTTCTTCTGCGAGAAAAGACTTTCGCCGATCCAGTACGCCGCGTTGTCCGCGAGGTCCGAATTGGCGTTGTCCTGCACGTATTCGCGGAAGCCGTCGATGGCCAGATCGAAATTGCCGCGCTGGTAGTCGCGGTACGCGGCCTGGTAGGTCTGCAGCGGATCCGCAGCCGGCGACGCGGGGACGGTCATCTGTCCGCCGGACGGCGCGGTGGTCGCGGTGCCGGTGGTCGGAGTCGAGGTCGTTGGCGCCGACGCTGCGGCCTGCTGCTGCATCGCGGCAATCTGCGCGCGGAGATCGGCGAGCTCGCGCTGCGTCTGCGCGAGCTGCTGCGCGAGCTGATCGGTGCGATAGGTGTTCTGCTCGATCGAGCCCTGCGCGGTCTGGATGCGATTGTCGATCTCGTCGACTTTCGTCACCAGCGTCGCGTTCGACTTCAGCAGCATCTCCGTCTGTTCGGCGATGCGCGTGTTGACGGACTGCACTTCTTCTTTCGAGGAGGCGGTGCGTTTGACGTTGGCCAGTTCCTGCTGCAGCTCGGAGACCTGGTCCTGTGCGCGCTCGAGGTCGGATGTCGACGCGCAGGCGGCCGCGGCGAGCGCCGCGGCCATCACTACGAGGGTCTTGAGAATCTTCATGTCTATCTCACGAGGACGAGATGGGAGCGGCGGTTCTGCGACCACGCCGCGTCGTCGTGTCCTTCTTCGAAGGGGCGCTCTTCGCCGTAGCTCACGGTGCGGATGCGGCCCGCGTCGATGCCGAGGGTCATGAGGTAGTCCTTCGCGCTGTTGGCGCGGCGATCGCCGAGGGCGAGGTTGTACTGCTCGGTGCCACGCTCGTCGCAGTGACCTTCGATCAGCAGCTTGTAGCCGGCGCCCTGTTCGCTGCGCAGCCACGTCGCGGACGCGGTCAGTGCGGCCTGCGCGGCGTCGTCGAGCGTCGCTTCGTCGTAGTTGTAGAACGCGTCGCGGATGTAGCCCTTGCCGCGCGCCCAGTTGTTCAGTTCCGTCTCATCCGTCGGCACGACTTCCTGCGCGGGAGTCTTCTCCTGCACGAAGTCGGTCTGCTCGACCGGCGTCTCGGGCGGAGGAGGCGGCGGCGGGACGGTCGGCGTCGTATCCATCACCGGAGGCGCCGTGTCGGTCTTGATGTCCTTCTTGGTCGTTCGGCACGCCGGAATCATGACGAGCAACACGAGGATCAGGCTCGTCGAGAAGATCTTCGACATTTTGTTCATACGCTTTCCACTCCCTTTGTACGGATGATAGTTGAGTTGGTGGTTGATGGTTGATCGTTGATGGGAGCCTGAATGCACGTTCCTCGCGTTTGCTTCAATCTCCCATCAACCATCAACAATCAACCATCAACCAATTCACTCAGGCTTTTTGGACCAATCCGGTTCTTTGTTCTCACCGTCGAATGTGAGCTGCAGCAGATCGGTGCCGTCGACGCGCATCCGATAGACCTGCCACTTTCCATTGCGGTTCGATTGAAAGGCAATCCACTGTCCGTCCGGCGACCACGTCGGCTGCTCATTGGATCCTTCACCAGCCACGATGCGACTCTCGTTCGTGACCAGATTGGCGATGCGAATCTGAAAGCGTCCATTGACGCGCGACGTATACGCAATGCGCTCGCCGTCCGGCGCCCACGTCGCGTCGTCGTTCCAGTTGCCGTCGAACGAAATGCGGCGCACGTTCGTCCCTTCCGCGTCCATGACGTAAATCTGCGGCGAGCCGCTGCGTCCCGACGTGAACGAAATCTGCCGCCCGTTCGGACTCCACTCCGGCGTCGACTCGATCGACGTCGTAGTGGTGAGACGGCGCACGTTCGAGCCGTCGTCTTTGATCAGATAGATGTCCGGATTGCCGCGCACCGAGCCGACGAACGCGATGTCGTTGCCGATCGGCGAGAAGGTCGCGGAGGTGTTGAGCGCGAGTCCGCTGTTGATGCGTGCGCGACCGCCGCCGCGACGATTGATGATGTACATGTCGCTCGTACCGCGCGCGAAGGACGTGTAGACCATGCGCTCGTTGTCCGGCGACCAGCTCGGGAGAATCGACAGCGCGCCGTGATTCGTGATCTTGCGCTGATTCGAGCCGTCCCAGTCCATCAGCCAGATTTCCCACATCCCGCTGCGATTCGACGCGAAGGCGATCTGCGTCAGGAAGATGCCGGGGCGGCTGCTGATGAGGCGGATGAGCTCATTGGCGAGCATGTGCGCCGTGCGCGACAACGCGGCTTCCGGCGAGCGATAACGCTTCTTCATTTGCGACGTGCCGCTCTGATCGAGCAGTCGTCCCTCGACGACGTACTCCTCTCCTTCCATCCACACATTGAGCTGCAGATGGAGTTGCGCTTCGACGCGCTTCAGGAGATTCGGAGTGACGGGGATCCCCGGCGGCAGCGGCGCAATCGCGAAGATGCCGGAGTAGGCGATGTCGCGCGTGAGCGGGGAGAAAAAATGCGTGCGCACCGCATCGGACGAAACCGGCGACGGCGCGGGCGCCTGATACGGCGTCAGCTCCGGAAACGGGACGGCGATGCGCACGACCTGTGCGGCATCGGCCTCGCCGATCGACGTGGTGACGGTGGTGGTCTGAGCAGTCGCGGTGAACGCGCACAGAAGCGCGAGCACGGTCATGAAGTTCTTCATTTGAATGTGAGCCTGACTCCGAGATGCGGTCCTGAATATCCAAACGGCAATGGATTGAGCGGGGATGCACTGCGCACCGCGCTCAATGCCGCGCGATCGAACGTGCCGTTGCCGCTCGGTGTCTCGATGACGGCGTCGACGATGCGTCCGTCGCGCTGGATTTTGAAATAGACGATGGTGGCCGTGCCGGGCGTGACCTGCGGACGCGCCCACACGCCGCCGACTTTGCGGTTCATGCTCTGGATGTAAATCGCGTACGGAAAATCGCCGCCTTCGATTCCGGTGACGCCCGTGCCTCCGACCGGCACGTCCGCCGTCGACGTCGTGCCTGGTGCTAATGACGGCGCAGGGGCCGGAGCGGGTGCAGGCGGCGGTGCAGTCTCCGAGCCTTTCTTCGTCGATTGTCCGAACGGCGAGAAGGGGACGGTGTTCTTCTCCGGCTTCACCGGGGTTTTCGGCGGCGCGGCGACTGGCTTCGGTTCTTCGATGCGCGGCTTCGGCTCTTCGACTTTCGGTGGCGTCGCGACGGGTGCCGGGGTTTCGGTGCGCGACTTGCGCGGTGTTGACGCGCGCGGCGCTGCCGGTGTGACCGGCGCGAAGTTGATGCTCACGAAGGTCGCCGGTTTCGGCGCAGAGGCGTGCATCGCGGTGTAGATGGCGATGGCCACCAATCCGCCGTGCAGCAGAACCGAAAGCGCGATCGCCGTGCCGGCGCCTCGGTCCAGCGCCTCGCGCTGGGCGAGCACGTCAGCGACGCGATCCCGCATTCTTTTCTCCCGGTCGCGTGATCATGCCGAGCTGTTCCACACCCGCCCTGTTCATCACATCCAGCACCGCCACCACGCGCCCATACGGCACGCCTTCATCGGCCTCGAGCAGCGCGCGCTTGATGCGTCGCGCACGCAACATCGGGCCGAGGGTTTGATCGAAGTCTTTGGAGCCGGCGGTCGTGCCGTCGAGATAGACCGCGCCGTTGCTCGTGATCGTCACCTTCGCGGGATTGTTCGTCGCGAGCTCGAAGCTCTTTCCTTCCGCCGCGGGCAACGCGACGTCGAGCCCCTGCGTCAGCATCGGCGCCGTCACCATGAAGATGATGAGCAGCACGAGCATGACGTCCACCAGCGGCGTGACGTTGATCTCGGCCATGTCGCCGAGTTCGTCGCTCTCTCCAAAACGAAAAGCCATTGGCTCCTTAGACGGTGAAGTCGTCGAATAGGTAACAGGTTGGCGGTTGGCGGTTGGCAGTTGGCGGTTCGCGAAGAACCGCGCTCAGTGAGACGAGCGATCCAATCAGTTGCCGGCTAACGGGGCAGACAGCACTCGCGACGGCCACAACCGCCAACTGTCTCATGTGAAATTCCGCTCAGTCAGATTGAGAAATTCGAGCGTGAAGTCTTCCATCTCGCCGCGTGCCTGACGGAGTTTCGCGACGAAGTGGTTGTATGCGAGCAGGGCTGGAATCGCGGCGAACAATCCCGCCGCGGTATTGATGAGCGCCTCACTGATGCCTGGCGCGACGGCGGTGATCGACGTCGATTGCGTGAGGCCGATGGTTCCGAATGCTTCCATGATTCCCCAGACCGTTCCGAACAGACCGATGAACGGCGCCGCTGCGGCCGTGGTCGCGAGGAACGGCACGAAGCGCGAGAGTCGCGCGCCTTCGATGCGCGTCGCGCGGATCAGCGAGCGTTCGACACTGTCGAGCGATTTCACGGTCTGACGGCCGCCTTCGCTATGCGCGATTTGTGCCTCGATCTCCGCGTAGCCGGCGCGGAACAGTCCGACGAGCGCGGAGTGGGCGAGCGAGCTCAGCGCCGATTGCACGTCGGCGAGTCGCTTGGCTTTGCGGAAAATCGGGATGAACTTGCGCGTCGATCGCTCGGAGCGGCGGAAGCGCTGCCACACCGCGATCGCGACTGCCCACGAGATCACAGAAAAGAGAAGAAGCAGGCCCAGGACGGTTTTGCCCACCCACCCGGCCTGTTGGAACGCCGTCCACAGTTGCACGGCCCGGAGCGTAGCGGACTGCCCTCGGCCGTGCAACCCAACGTTGGATGAGGTTCTGTGACTAAGCGGAAGACGTTGCCTTCAATCCAATGATCGCGACGAGCAACATCAGCAGAAACACAATGCGCGGAATCGTGACCGGCTCCGCGAACAACACGACGCCGAGAATCGCAGCACCGAGCGCACCGATCCCGACCCACACCGCGTATGCCGTGCCGATCGGCAACGTGCGAGCGGCATGCGCGAGGAGTCCCATGCTGGCGATGATTGCGATGATCACGAGCACCGACGGCCACGGCTTGCGAAAGCCGTCCGTGTACTTCAACCCGACGGCCCAGCAGACCTCGAGCAGACCAGCGACGAAGAGTAAAATCCAGGCCATGGCCTGCATGTTATCGTGCGCGCCGCGCCGCTGATGGCCCCGTAGCTCAGCATGGATAGAGCAGCGGTTTCCTAAACCGTTTGTCGGAGGTTCGAGTCCTCTCGGGGCCACCAAACCAAGTTGCCGCGCTGATGATTACGCGGTCTGCCTCCAGACGCGCCGGAGGGCGGCATCCGCCAGTTGTCTAGCGAAGAACTCGCACGCGAACAGCGGAGCGTGCGCGAAGCCGGCGCGCGCGAGACGCAGCGCACCGCGTCGCCGGCGTCGCAGTCCCGCCGAGGCGTGAGAGCACAGCACGAA
>DASVNL010000610.1:0-2774 GCA_036383875.1 Thermoanaerobaculia bacterium | reverse complement strand
AGCGACAGCGACTACCGCTTCTTCCAGTCGTCCATCATCTGCACGAAGTCGTTGAAGAGATAGAACGAGTCGTGCGGGCCGGGGGCGGCCTCGGGGTGGTACTGCACCGCGACGATCGGGTCGCGGCGGTGGCGGAAGCCTTCGAGCGTCTGGTCGTTGAGATTGATGTGCGTGAACTCGACGTCCGTGTCTTTGAGCGAATCCGGATCGACGGAGAAGCCGTGGTTCTGCGCGGTGATCTCGACGCGACCCGAGCGCAGGTCCTTCACCGGATGATTGCCGCCGCGATGGCCGAACTTCAGCTTGTATGTGCGGCCGCCGAGGGCGAGTCCGAGGAGTTGGTGGCCGAGGCAGATGCCGAAGATCGGGACCTTGCCCATGAGATGGCGAATGTTCTCCTGCGCGTACGTCACCGGCTCCGGATCGCCGGGGCCGTTCGACAGCAGCACGCCGTCGAAGCCGCGATCGAGAATTTCGTCAGCGTGCGTCGTGGCCGGAAACACCGTGACCTCGCAACCCTGCTTGCCGAGCTGGCGCAGGATGTCGCGCTTCACACCGAAGTCGTAAACCGCGACGCGCATGCGCGGATCCGTCGCCGGTTCGTCGAACGGATACGGACGCAGTGCGGTCACGCGCTGCACGAGATCGAGGCCGGACATCGACGGCGACTGGCGCAGCTCCGCGACGATCGCATCGACCGAGCGATGCGTGTCCGTCGTGATCATGCCGCGCATCGCGCCTTCGTTGCGGATCTTGCGCGTGAGCGCGCGCGTGTCGACGCCGGAGATCGCGCTGACGCGCGTCTTCGCGAAGTAATCGCCGAGGGACATTTGCGAGTGCGCGTTGGAGGGCTCGTTCACCGCGTCGCGGACGACGAAGCCTGCGACCTGCGGCTCCTCACTCTGCTCGACGAGCCGTTCCACACCGTAGTTGCCGATGTGCGGATACGTCATCACGACGATCTGGAAGCGATACGAGGGATCGGTGGCGATCTCCTGATATCCGGTGAGCGATGTGTTGAACACCACCTCGCCGATCGCGTCCGCCGTCGCGCCGAACGCTTCACCTTCGTACACCGTGCCGTCTTCGAGAACCAGTCTTGCCTGTGTCATGAACCGCGCGGATGGTATCAGGTTCGAAGCGGCCGACTCACTCGTAACGGAGTGCCTCGATCACATTCAACCGCGCAGCTCGCATGCTCGGCAGCAGCGTCGCCAGAAACGACACGAGAATCGAGAAGGCGGCGATGATCGCGAGGTCGACCGGCCGCGTCACGAAGGGGATCGACGACACGAAGTACACCTCGGCGATCTCCGGCGGAAACGACACGATCTCGTAGCGCGTCAGCACCCAGCACAGCGCGACACCGATCGTCACGCCGATCGCGGTGCCGGCGATCCCGACGATCGTCCCGTACCAGAGAAACACGCGCCGCACCATCCACGGCTCCGCGCCCATCGACGAGAGGATCCCGACTTCGCGACGCTTCTCCTGAATCGTCATGATCAGCGTCGAGACGATGTTGAACGTCGATACGAACACGATCAGCCCGATGACGATGAACAGCACGAGCTGCTGCACCTGCAGCATCGAGAACAGCGGCCGGTTCATCTCGCGCCAATCGCTCACGGCGTAGCGGCGATCCGTGCGCTTCTCGATCGTCTCCGTGACGCGATCGATGTCCGCGCCGGGATGGAGTTTCACTTCGATGAGATTCGCGGCCGGACCGGTCGCGAGCAGTTCCTGCGCGTCGCGCAGATCGATGAACAGCCAGCGCGCGTCGAACTCGTAGAAGCCGGTGCCGTAGATGTTCGTGACGAGGAACGTCGCGGTGCGCGGCAGAAAGCTCTCGCCGCGCGACGCCGCAACCGTGACGCTGATCGCGTCGCCGGGCTGCACGCCGAGCTTCGTCGCGAGGTACTTGCCCACCGCCACTCCCCGCTCGCCGTTCGGCGTCGCGAAGGTTTTGCGCGGGCCGATGACTTTCGCGAGCATCGGCGAGTGCTGTCCGCGCGTCGGCTCGATGCCTTTGATCATGACTTCGGAGCCGGTCGTGTTCTTCTCCGTCGTCACGACCGCGTTCTGATACAGCACCGGCGACGCTTCAGCGATCCCAGGCGTCCCGCGTAGCAATCCGATCACGCGCTGCGGCTCCGCGATCTCTGCGCCGACGGCGTACACGAAGACTTCCGCGTTTCCGCCGAGAAGTTTTTGTTGGAGGTCGCGGCGATAACCCGTCATGAGCGCCATCGAGATGACCAGCGCCATCACGCCAATCACGAGCCCGAACACCGACACGAGTCCGACCGCGGAGACGAGAGCGTCCGTGGGACGGCGAAGGTACCGCCACGCGATTTTTCGGGGAAGGCTCATGTTCGGGCGGGAGTCTATCGCGCTCCCAACAGTTCATCCTGAGCGAAGTCGAAGGATCAGTGGAGCCTCAGCCAGGCGTGAGGCCAGTTCGTTGCGGAGGCTCCGTTGATCCTTCGACTTCGCTCAGGATTGACTCCTAACGCCTGACAATCCGTCCCTCCACGCCGACATCCACCGTTCCGGCCGCGCGGATGTACGCCTCGACGGTAGTCCGAAAGTCCGCCTCGCGGTCCGTGTTGATCTTCGGCGGGCGGGTGGCGTCGGCGAAGAGCGTGAAGCCGTCGTCGGTGCCTTTGAGGTACACGTAGTCGATCGTCGACATCGTGTACGACTTCGCGAGGTCGAGCGGTTGTCCTCCGACCTTCACGTTCGCCGGATCGACGACGAACGTGTCGCCCTGC
>DASVNL010000609.1:0-3803 GCA_036383875.1 Thermoanaerobaculia bacterium | reverse complement strand
AGGGTGGAAATATGGGGAAGTTGAGGAGACGTCGCATCAGCGCTCGGTCTCCACTTCCACCACGTTGTCTTCGCGCACCCGCTCGATCAACGTGCCGCGGGGATCGACTCCGGCGCGCGTCGGCGCGTGCGGCACGATGATCCGCAGGGTCTGTTTGCCGCTGCGAATGCGATGGCGCACCAGATAAACGGGATCGTCTTTCCCTGATTCGAAGACGCCGACCTCGACGAAGTCGTTCATCGGGATCGCGGTTTCGACGCCGATGCCATCGGCCCTCAGTTTCTGCGCCACCACTTCGAGCGCCACCTCGTACTTGCCGTCAGGCAGGCGACGCGCGGTGGCGCTCTGCGTCTTCATGTCCCACAGCGTGATCGTTTCGAAGAGATCGGCGAGCAGCGGGTACAGCGCCGGAGGCGTGACGGCGCGCAGCTCTGCGTACAGGTCGAGTGAAGTCGGATAGGGCGGTCCCTCTCCACGATACTTTTCAAGGAAGCGGCGCAGTGCGCCATTGACCGCCTCTGTGCCGATCCGCTCGCGCAATGTATACAGCGCCACGGCGCCTTTGCCGTATGCGACGTGTGGATGCTCATAGGCTTCGAGGAGCGGTACGTCGGAGCCGAGGTCGCCGCGGCCTTGAAGATAGCGATTCATTTGAACTTCGTAGACGCGACGCGCTTCGGCGGGTCCGAGGACCTTTTCCACGACGAGCATGGCGCTGTAGTTCGCGAGCGACTCGGACACGAAACTGCGGCCCTTCGCGTAGGCCGGCCGGATCTGTCCGCCCCACCAGTGATGCGCGACTTCGTGCGCCGTTCCGAAGAACGTCAGGTCGACGAAGCCAGGTCCGGTGCGGGTGATGAAGTTCTGCTCCGAAAGCGCGATCGCGGAAGGGAACGCGCGGCCGTTGATGCTGTACGGCGGGACCTCGACGGCGCGCAGCTCGCGATACGGATACGATCCGAATTCGGACGAGTAATAGTCGAGCGACGCCTGCATCCCGGCCATCATGCGATCGAGGTTCGCGCGATGCGGCGGATGGTGAAAGATCTCGAGATCGACATCCTTCCAACGGCCCTTCTCGACCGCGTACTTTGCCGAGAACACGGATCCGGCGAACGTCTCCGGAATTCGCGAGCCGTAATGAAAATAGCGGCGGCCATTCTCGGTCCAACTCCGGCGCAACATCCCCGGAACGACCGCGATCTGATCCGGAGCGGTGCCCACGATCGTCTCGACCTGCATGCGATCGCCATCACGAAACGCGCTCTGAGATTGGCCCGCTGCTGCGTCGCCGGGTCCGGGCATTTGTTGCTTCGGGGTGAGGCCGTAGCGCTTCCGTTCCGAATCGCCGGACAGCTCGAGCCCCGGTTGATATCCGATGAACGGCAGCAATCGCCTGTCGAAATAGGAGCCATTGCGGACGACCATCGTCTGCCCGCCGTCCTGTTGGAATCCGCGCGGACGGAACGCCAGATCGAAGGAGAACTGCATCGACTCACCCGGCGCCAATGCGCGCTCGAGCGCGAAGATCCGATAGCCATGCTTCGGATCGTTCAATTCATTGCGAGACGGGCGGTCGAATTTCATCGATCGCACTTCGTATTCACTGCCGCTCGGACTGTCGACGTGCACGAAGCGGATCGGCACGCCGGTCTGATTCACGAGCCGATAAGAGCCGCGCGTGTCCACGGCCGGCGCTTCGGGATAGATCTCATAGCGCAATTCCGCGCCGGCGATGACGGGCTGCGGCAAGTTCGCATAGCGCGCGTAACGGCGCTCGTAGTCGGCTTGCGAAAATCCCGCGTCCTTCTGCGGGACATAGTCGTTCAAGACATTCGTGTTGTAGAAGATGAAACCGCCGAGGGCGAGGATGAGCGCGACCGCGAGTCCGGCCATACGGGCGGTTTGCGCGGTGAAACGCGAACGGGCGGTGCCGAATCGCTGGCGGATTCCGAGCTCCGGCCCGCGGACCCAGAAGAGCAGCGTCAGGACCGCGAACAACATCGCCCACGCCGCCCAATAGAGCTTGAACCAGACGAATGGCGTCACAGACGGCCCGAAGCCGTTCATCGCCGAGTACGTGAGCCCGGGTCCGCCGTTGTAGATCAGCAGGTTGTGGGTTCCGTGTACCGCGAAGTAATTGACGACCATCGCGAGCAGCACGACGACGTGTCCGACGTATTTGTTGTTCACGAGGACGTGAACGGTCATCGCGAATGCGGCGAGCAGGACGTACCCGGCGAGATTCCATCCGAAGAGGATGCGCACGTAGAGGCCGAGCTCGAAGTTGTAGTAGCCCTGCAACGTCTGCAGGAGGACGCCGCCGATCATGAAGGCGAGCTGGAAAAGCACAATGAGTCCGACGAGCGCGAGGAAACGTCCAAGCAGGACGACGCTCGTACGCACAGGCGCGGCGTCTGCGATCTGCGCCGATCCGGTCTCGCGATCCATCCAGATCAGTTCACCCGCATAGAGCGCGATGATCAGCCACGGAATGACGATGACGCGCTCCGACACGATCTGCGCGACGAGGTGCGTGACCGGCCACATGACCGTGTCGTAAATGGTCTCGCCCAGATTCCATCCTCGGAGGACGATCAGCCCGATCGTCGCGAGGAGCGCCACCGGAAACGCGCGGCCTGATATCGCTTCCGCAATCGATTGGCGCATCACGGCCAGTGTTTGACGTACGCGTGTGCGCGAATCGAATACGCCACGCAACTGCGGCACGGTTCCGGAGACTCGTTCTGAACGCGTTTCGCGAGACGTGTCGACCGCCTTGCTGTCGCGACTGCGTTCATTGCGTTGCGTGAATCGGAATGTGCGCTGCAGGACTGCGAACAGCGTCGTTGCGATCGCGAGCCAGAGCAGCCGGTTCCACAACAGCGTCGACGGAAATCCAATCAGACGCGTGTTCCGCTCCGACGCCGTCCAGTACGCGGTCATGCCCTTGAGCGTGTTGATCCCCAGCGGGTCCGCCAGCGCGGAGAGGATCGGATTCGTGATGTCGCCCCAGAAGTTTCCGACGACGAGGCAGCCGATGAAGAATGCGATTGCGCCGAGGTAGACGGGGATGACGTGACGGGTGAGGGCGGCGATTGTGAAGAGGATTACGCCGGCCAATACGAGATTCGGCAGTGCGAAGAGCAACAGCGGCTGCAGATACGCCGCGAGCGTGTTCGGGCCGAACGCATCGCGCGTCAGATATGGCATCTGCGTCGCGACGGCGAGTCCGATCGGGATCGTGAGGAGGAGAATTCCGTTGATTGCCAGCGCTGCCAGGAAGCGTCCGCGCAGATATTCGGCGGGACGGAGTCGCGTCGTGAAGAGGAGCGCATCCATTCCAGCCGCGCGGTCGCGAATGGCGGCGTCAGAGAAAAGACCGGCCGTGACGAGAAGGCCGAACAATCCGCACAAGAGCACAGTCTTTTCCGCGAGCTCATGCGGCGCGTTGACGTGGACCGGGTTCGTGCCGGTGACGGCGACGTGCATGATGTAGAACCCGATGAGGAACAGGACGACCGCGTAGACCCACGTCGAGATCGAGCGGAGGCGGTAGGCGAGCTCGTATCGAAAGACCTCGCCGAATCTCATGCCGCCGCCCGCGCGCCGGAGTGACCGCCCATGACCGCGAAGTAGACGTCTTTCAAATCGGGCTCGACGGACTCAAAGCCAGCTCCCGGCGACTGCGCTGCATAAACGTGCGCGATCGTCTGTCCCGCAAGCAATTTCGTCGAGATCACTGCATGCTGTTGTTCCAACGCCGGGAGCTCGTCCCGCGTCACAGAGCGACGCCAGATCTT
>DASVNL010000608.1:0-5875 GCA_036383875.1 Thermoanaerobaculia bacterium | reverse complement strand
GCTCGTCTTCGGCGAGCACGATCGCGGGCAGGAATCGCTCGCGCACTTCCGCCGCACGAAAGCCGAGCGGTACGCCGCGCTCGCGGCGCGGCCAGATCTCACGACGGAGCTCTTCGGCTTTGCGCACTTCGTCGTGTGGGTGACCGTGCTCGATGTTCGCGCCAGCGCGCCACTGCGGCGCCTGGAAACGCTCGTGCGCGTCGCGCGCGCAACGGCCGCATCGGATGTCATGGCGTTCACGCTCGCCGGATGGGCGGTCGCAACACCGGAGGCTCCGATCTGGTTCTGCGACGGCGCGACGCCTGCGACCGCGAACCTCGTGGAGGCGAAATCCCGCCCTGACCTGCGCGCGGTGCCAACGCATCCGTCGCACAGCGCCATGCGCACACCGAAGCCACTCGATCCGCGCACGCCGTGCGCCGCGCTGCCTCCGACGTGCGGGCTAAGCGATTCCGCCGTGGTTCACTGACGCCCTTCCGGCCTGCTCCTTCACATCTCGGCGCTCCCCCGCCTCCCGCGAGAACGCTCTCGTGCGGCCGATCCAGCTCGTTCGGCACGCCGTCGATCACGCGCTCGCTTCATGCGGAGCCCGATCGATCGTGCAGTGTCGCGCAGCGCTTCTGCGTCGGCCGCCCGAGGGTGCGCTCGCGGGTGCGGTGGAGCGAATGGCGTGCGCCCCTGAAATCAACGACGAGGTGGTGTCATGTCCGAAGTTGTCGCGTTCAAGAGTGGGAAGGATCTCGCCCCGGAAGGAGATCACGCGGAGGACGATGCGGTGGCCTGCGCTGACTGCGGGACACGTGCGACCGATGAGCGCGCGTATCTCGATGGCTGGCAGCTCGATCCGCCCGTGTGCCCTCAGTGCCTGCGGTGGGTTGCCACCGATGCGTGCTGTCATCAGAGCGCGGAGGTGCGCAATGCTCCGCATTGAACGCTACCCCGGCACACGCTTCTGGGGACTCTATGAATCCGGGCAGTTGCTCTGCGTCACGGTCTACAAGAAGGGCGCGGAGGCGGTAAAAACACGGCTCGAGCGCGGGGAACCGCTTCCGCCCCCGATCCGCGCAGCACCGCCCGAACCGAGCGCATCTCGCCCCCGGCGCCGTCTCTCCTGACTCCCTGCACGTCTCAGACGCCTGCCGTGCGCCTACCTCGCGCCTAGTGCGCGCCTGGTTGCACCGAGTTCGGGATGAAAGTAGGTGCCGGGAACGTTGCTCCGTGCCTGGTAAGAGGAGGCAAACCGATATGGTTCAACGACTTAGATCGAATGGGGTTCAGGTGGTCGGGGGTTCAAATCCCCCCTGCCCGACCAATCACAACCCCAAATCCCACCAACACTTACCTACCCTCCCACCATCGACTGCAACGCCAATAAACCCGTTTGCGCCTGGTAGTGACTCCACGAAGACATCCGACGCCGGTCTCGAAATCAGGCGGCGCGTGAGTTCCGCCTCGGCCGCGTGAGTCACCCGACTTTGCGTCGTCGCGTTGAAGCGCTGCACATCTTCCGCTGGTCGCCCCGGAAGCTACAATCGGCGCGGGAGAGAGAACCATGCGCTATCGCTTCGCGATCTCGGTGTTCGTGTACCTCCTCGGTGCTTTGGGAATCTTTGCGCAGGCAGCCGGCAGCGGTCTGAAAAGTGGGCAGACGTTGACGACCGGGCAGTGGCTTGTGTCGCCGAACAAGATGTATTTGGCGGTGATGCAGGCGGACGGAAATCTCTGCGTGAAGCAGGGTCCCAATCCGAAAGACTCGATCGCGATGTGGTGCGCGATGGATCAGGCGCAGACGCTCACCGGGCACTACTACGCGACCATGCAGGGCGATGGGAATCTTTGCATCTATCCAGGCAGGCCGGACGATCCGCCGGCGAAGAAGTCGAAAGCGGTGTGGTGTTCGATGTCGAATACCGTCACGCACGACTGGACCCTACAACTCCAGAACGACGCCAATCTCTGTATTTATCCGCCGGGCGACTCGCACTCGTTCTGGTGTCGCGGCAGCGTGCAGAAGACTCTCAGTGCGGAGCAGCAGCGCGACTATGACACGCTCGTTGCGGCCAATCGCGAAGGAGCGAGCGGCATTCATTTCATCATCACCGACCTGATGGGGAAAATCCCGACGACGCATAACACAAACGACCCCAAGGTCGTGGAACTGGAAGCCACCTGCTATGAAGTCACGAACCGCCGGCACCTGCCGGCGATCGTCACTGTGCAGACAGGCGACGGCCCGATCGGCGGGTGGCGGCGCGTGCCCGCCAACGGCTCGATTCAATTTCGAGCCGCCGGCGATTGGACGTTTCGCTGTGCGAGCTGCTATTCAAACGCAAATCACCCGACATTTCGCGTGCCAATGGCGGTGAGCATCCTGTACGGCACGGATATGTCCATTGTGAAAGTGCGGGCCCGCGACAGCGACAAATGCGGGACCGCCTTCGATCTTCCACAATGAATTAACGATCAATCATCTGCTGCCGCCCTCCGAGTAGCGCGCCCTGCAGCGCAATCGCCGCCGACGCCGTCTCGATCTCGCGTAGATCGTCGGCCGTCAACTCGACCGTTGTGGCGCGGAGGTTTCTTGCATCAATTACTCCGATTTGAGCGACGCCATGTCGATGGAGAAACGGTATTTCACGTCCGACTTCAACAGACGCTCGTAGGCTTCGTTGATTTTCTGCATCGGGATCACTTCGACGTCCGACGTGATGTTGTGCTTGCCGCAGAAATCGAGCATTTCCTGCGTCTCGGCGATGCCGCCGATCGGCGAGCCGGAAATGCTGCGACGCCCCATGATCAGGCCGAATGCCGCGACGCTGAGCGGCTTGGGCGGCGCGCCGACGAGCGTGAGATTGCCGTCGATGCGCAGCAGGTTGATGTACGCGTCGATGTCGTGCTCGGCTGACACGGTGTCGAGGATGAAATCGAATGTGCCGGCGTGCGGCAGCATTTCGTCCGCATTGCGCGACACGACGACTTCGGCCGCGCCGAGTCGCATCGCATCTTCCTTCTTATTGGGCGACGTCGTGAAAACAACGACGTGTGCGCCGAAGGCTTTCGCGAATTTCACCGCCATGTGGCCCAATCCGCCCAGACCGACGACGCCGACTTTCTTGCCCTCTGTGACGCCCCAATGGCGCAAGGGCGAGTACGTCGTAATGCCGGCGCACAGAAGCGGCGCGGCGGCGGCGAGATCGAGATTCGACGGGACGCTCAATACGAAGCGTTCATCGACGACGATGCTTTCGGAATAGCCGCCGTAGGTGACGCCGCCGAGGTGTTTGTCGGGCGAGGCGTACGTGAGGATTTGATTGGGGCAGAATTGTTCGAGGCCCGCCTTACACGGCTCGCAGGTTCCGTCGGAATCGACCATGCAGCCGACGCCGACTAAATCGCCTGCTTTGAATTCTTCACCGCCGATCCGACGCTCGTCACGCGGCCGACGATTTCGTGGCCCGGGACGATCGGATAGACATTGGGCATTGCGGTCCACTCGCCGCGCGCCATGTGCAGATCGGAATGGCAAACGCCTGTAAAGAGAATTTCAATCTGGACGTCGGTCTCTTTCGGATCGCGGCGCGAGATCGTAGTGGCGGCGAGCGGCGACGTTGCACTGGCGGCGGAGTAGGCTTTTGCGTTGTACATGAATTTCCTTTCGACTTCGAAATCGGCGCAGACCTTCTCTGGCGCTCTGAAAATGCAGAGCGGTTCGAGATGCTGCTGTGGGTTGAGAGAGGCGGGTGTGGCGACTATGCGGATGCTTCGGTGGTGCGCAGACCCTCTTCGCGCAAGCGGTTGATGTCTTTGGTGGGCGCGGTTCCGAAGAACCGGCCGTATTCGCGGCTGAATTGTGATGCGCTCGCGTAGCCGACGCGCCGGCTCGCGTTGCCCGCGTCCATGGTCGCGGTCAGCATGAGACGTCGCGCTTCCTGTAATCGCAGCGCTTTCTGGTATTGCAGCGGACTCATTGACGTCACGGCTTTGAATTGCCGGTGAAAGGACGAGACGCTCATGTTGACGAGTCTGGCCAGCTCCTCGACATTGACGGGCTGATCGAAATCGGCGCGCAATCGCGCGACGGCTTTCGCGATGCGCTGCACGCTCGACTCCGCATGGCCGATCTGCGCCACGCGACTGCCCATCGGACTGCGCAACAATCGAATCAGGATCTCGTCGACGACCAGCGGTGCGAGCAGTTCCGCGTCGACCGGTTGCGCCATCAGCTCGAGCAAGCGCGTGGCTGCGTCGATGATGTGCGCATCCGTCTGACCGACGTACAACGCGCGACTGTCGCGCGGCTGCGGCAGTCCGTGCGGGTAGACCTTGAGCGCGAGCTCCGCGACTTTCTGCGGGTCGAGATCGAGCTTGAGGTTGAGGTAAGGCTCGGCGTGACTGGCGCGCGTGATCTGCGCGGCCACCGGGACGTCGACGGAGTACACGGCGACCTGCGACGCCTCGTATTGATGGACGTCTTCGCCGAGCATCACGCTCTTCGCGCCCTGCGCGATGATGCAGACGGACGAGCGCTGCATCGCGTGCGTGAGCTCGGTGCTCGTCCGCGACAGCCGGTACACGGAGATGCCGGGGACGCGCATCTCGAAGACGCCGTCGTACGGCGCGTGTGCCGCGATCAACTCAGCCAGCCTGGTGATGTCGGGTTTCATCGTTCTTCGCAGGACAATCTAGAGTCGTTCGCTGCGCAATCCTTGCCTGAAAGTCTCAACCTTTGTCGCGATTCTGCCGGAGTTGCCGGGCTAATGCCGAGTAGGCCAAAACCGGCCAAACAGACAACCAATCAATAACGGTATCTTCACCGAAATCCACCCTTGCTTCACTAATCGCCTTGTGGTATTCCTTCCATCCGTCACTCCCAAAGGTAGCGGCATTCCCCCCAAACAGGCACGTCCATCGACGGCGAAAGGAGTTCCATATGGCAGAGACTTTGTACGAGATCCGGGAGATCCACGAGTCCCAACTGACCGACTCCATCGAGCGGGAACTGACCGACGAGCAGCTGCAGCAGCTCGCCGAGGGTTCGTGCTCCTGGGGAGCAAACTGCAACAAGGGCGGCAGTTGCTGATCCGTTGACCGCGTGAGCTGCCACGAACGACAGCTCACGCGAAACCGCGCGAAAGGAGTTCCGCATGGAAGACCTCTCCGGTATCCGTGACCTGCACGAGTCGCAGCTCAACCGCGCCATCGAACAGGAACTGACCGACGACCAGCTCCAGCAGCTCGCCGAAGGCTCCTGCTCGTGGGGTGCGAACTGCAACAGCAGCTCCGGTTGCAAGTCGCCCCTCGGCGGCACCCGCGCGTAAGCGCATCGTTCTCCATACACACGTCAGGCGGCTCCCTTCGCCCATTCGAGTGGAGCCGTAGCCCTCGCAGGCAGATCCACAACAGCTATGAACGATCTCCGGATCGATTCTTCTCTGGCCCTTGTGCGGCCACATCTGCCGCCCGTGCTCGTGGCACCGGCGAGCCTCGCCCGGATCGAAACCATCGCCTCGCTGCTTCCCCTCTTCGCGGTCGATTTCTTCGGCTTCGAATGCCGTCTCGGCGCCGGCGAGGCGCCCACCGACTGTGCGATCAACCTCACACCCGACGGCGCGCGCATGCTTGCCGGCCGTCACACCGTCGCGCCTCCGGCCGAGCTGCGCGGCGCGCCATGGGACCGTCTCGAGCGCTTCTATCAACTCTGGGGTGACACACGCGACGAGCCGTATGCCGACGCGGGAAGCACGTGGCTCGAGTTCGACATGGCATCGCCGGCGCCGCTGCCGAATCTGTTGTTCGGCTGGTGGACGGAGCAAACGGGCATGCACCGTCCGATTCACTGGCTGGCGGACGAAATTCTGCCGATGCTCCTCGGCGG
>DASVNL010000607.1:0-3826 GCA_036383875.1 Thermoanaerobaculia bacterium | reverse complement strand
TCGTCCGTTTCGTTGACGCCCTGGCTCCATTCGTGTTCGCCGTCATTGAGTCGCGGGTCGAGATGGCCGGGGCCGCCTGTGCCGATGAAGATGCTGCAGCGTCCGGGATCGGGGAGCAGGTTGCGATAGCGGACGTCGAACGACAGCACGCGCACTTTCTTCTGCAGACTTGCGAGCTCGTCGCGCATCCCTTCCGCAGTCTCGAGCACGATGTGCACGAGTGCGTCGTGGCCGAGGTTCGGCCAGAGGTGATTCATGTCGAGCAGCGCGACGTCGATGCGATCGTCGCGCTGTTCGGGCACGGAGTCATCGAGGCGGATGTACTCGAAGAACGGATGCTCTTCGTGGATGTCGTACCGGTTCAAGACGTGCCGAGCTCCGTCTCCTCGATGATCAGGTCGACGACGTCGCGCAGGTCTTTGCGTTTCGCGTACGCGGCGAGCTGCCGGTCCGCGCCGGTGCCGTGTTTGAGGATCTCGCGCGCGTAGTAAACCTCGTTGCGCGATCCGAGCTCGTCGACCACGTCGTCGATGAACTCGAGCAGCTCATCGAGCAGGGCCGTGTACTCGACCTCTTCGCCTTTGCCGAAGTCGATCAGTTTGCCGCCGGTGCCGAAGCGTGCGGCGCGCGATTTGTTCTCGTTGAGCAGCATGCGCCGGTAGTGACGCCAGCCCATGTTCTTGCGGTAGATGCGATAGAGCTTCACGGTCAGCGCCTGGAAGAGCGCGGCGAGGCAGAGCGTCTCTTCGATGCGCATCGGCACGTCGCAGATGCGGTACTCGAGGGTCGGGAAGAAAGGATGCGGACGGACGTCCCACCAGATCTTCTTCGGGTTGTCGATGGTGTTGGTCTTGATGAGCGTTTCGACGTAGTTGTCGTAGTCGCTGAGGCGATCGAAGTGATCGGGAAGGCCGGTGCGCGGGAAGCGCTCGAAGACTTTCGCGCGATAGCTTTTCCAGCCGGTGTCCTGGCCGCACCAGAACGGGGAGTTCACGGAGAGCGCGAAGATGTGCGGGAGGAAGTAGCGCGTCGCATTCATGACCTGAATGCGCGTCTCGAGATCTTCGACGGCGACGTGGACGTGCAAGCCGAAGATGAGGTTCGCGCGCGCGAGCATCTGCAGCTCGTACACGATCTTGTCGTAGCGCTCGTTCGACGTGATGGGAACGCTGTTCCAGTGCGAGATCGGATGCGTGCCCGCGGCGGCGATCTTCAACCCCTGCTCGCGCGTGAGCTGGATGATCTCGCGCCGCAATCGCGTGATCTCGCGGCGGGCGTGACTGATGTCGCGGCAGATCGGCGTTCCGACTTCGATCACCGCGTCGTGCATCTCGCGTTTGATCTCGTCTTTGAGTCGTTTTTCGCCTTCGGCAAAGAGCTCGGAGATGTGGGACTTCAGTTGGCGGGTCTCGGGATCGACGACCTGAAACTCCTCCTCGATCCCGAGGGTGAACGTCGGCTCTGCAGGC
Source organism: Thermoanaerobaculia bacterium (assembly GCA_036383875.1). GTDB lineage: Bacteria > Acidobacteriota > Thermoanaerobaculia > Gp7-AA8 > Gp7-AA8 > QHVT01. The sequence continues at coordinate 2,357 of DASVNL010000607.1, read as the reverse complement.
ATGCGCGACAGAATAGCTGAAGAAAATGGTTTGGCGGTTGGCGGTTCGCGCGCCTGGCGGCGCGCTGGCGGTTGGCAGTTGGCGGTTGAGGCCGTGTCGGGAGTCGCGCGGTTCTCGCGACGACCCTAACCGCCAACTGCCAACTGCCAACCGCCAACTGGTTCTAGATCGCCTTGGTCGGATCCTTCTTCACGTCGAGGATTTCCGGCCAGTTGCCGGTGAGCTCGAACTTCTTCTCGCCGCGGACCATCTCGATGAGGAGCTCGGCCATGTTCGGGACCATCCAGTCGAAATTTTCCTGGCCGACGGAGTGGACGTCCGCGTCGGGGGCGGCGTTCATGAAGTCGATCGCATACGGGATGCCGTCGCGCACTGCGAACTCGACGGTGTTCATGTCGTAGCCGAGGCCTTCGCACAACGCGATTGCACCGCGGTGGATCTCCGCCATCAGCTCCGCGTTCTCAGCGTAGTTGTGGACGTAGCGAAGGTGATGCGGCTGTTTCGGGTCGTAGCCCATGATGCGCACGCGGCTGCGGCCGAGGACGTAGCAGCGCCAGTACGACTCGAACTCGATCGCTTCCTGGGCCATCATCACGAGGTCGCGCGTCTGGTCGTACGCCGCGAAGAATTCTTCGGGGTTGTGGACCTTGTAGACGTCTTTCCAGCCGCCGCCATACGCGGGCTTCATGAAGATCGGCCAGCCGAGGTAGTTGAAGACCTCGTCCCAGTTCACCCACTTCATGTTGCGGAAGGACTTCGCTTCCGTGTTGGGCGGGAACTGCTTGTGCGGCAGCAGAACCGTGCGCGGCACTTCGACCTTCGCGGCTTTCGCGACGAGGTTGTCGAAGAACTTGTCGTCGGCCGACCACCAGATCGGATTGTTCACGATGCGCACACCCGAGGCCGCGGCGCACTTGAGATACGTGCGATAGAACGGCACTTCGTGGCTGATGCGATCGAGGATGAGATCGTATGGAAAGACGCCGTCGTCTTTCAGATACGAAATCTCAGCGGGAACGGCCTCGACGTCGTCACCGCCGCGCTTGTTGATCGCGTCGATGAGAGCCCAGGGAAAGGTGTCTTCCATGCCGAACAGGACGGCGATTCTTTTCTTACGCATATCGGTCAGTCTCCAGGGGCGGGCGATCGTATAGAATCCCCGCCCCGGCGGCAACGCCGCTCCCGAAAAAGAACATGTATCGCGAACACGTCAAGTGGTGGTCCCCCTCTCTCGGCCGAGACATGGAGTTCCTGTGGTTCGGCAAATTCGGACGTCCGGCGATTCTTTTCCCGACGTCCGCCGGACGCTATTTCGAGAACGAGGACTTTCATCTCGCCTCGTCCGTGCAGGACAAAGTCGACGCCGGTGAAGTGCAGCTCATCCTGCCGGACACGGTGAACAGCGAGAGCTGGTACAACAAGAACGTTCACCCCGCGGTCCGCGCCGCGCGCCACACGCAGTACGACTCGTATCTGCGTCACGAGCTCATCCCGTACATCCACAATCGCGCGCAACGCGGCGACCTCACGGTGTACGGCGCGAGCTTCGGTGCGTATCACGCGTCGAACTTCGCGGCGCGCTATCCGGACGTCGTCAGCCGTGCGATCTGTTTCTCGGGCGTGTACGACATCCACTCGTTCCTCGACGGTCACTGGGACGACAACTGCTACTTCAACTGCCCGACGTCGTACATCCCGAACATGGACGCGGAGTGGGTCGGCAAGTTGTCGCGCGTGAACTGGGTGATCGCGACGGGCGAGAACGACTCGCTGGTCCAGGAGAATCGCGACTTTTCCTCGCTGCTGTGGGCGAAGGGCGTCCCGAATCACCTCGAGATCTGGCCCGGCCAGTTCGGCCACGACTGGCCCTGGTGGCGCGAGCATTTGCGGCGATTCATCTAGTTAGTTGGCGGTTCGCGCGCCTCTCGGCGCGCTGGCGGTTGGCGCTTGGCGGGAGAGAGCCTCAGGCGAGGGTCACCTGCATCGCGACGGCCGAAACCGCCAACCGTCAACTGTCAACCGCCAACTGAATCCACTATCTTCGCCATGTCCTTTGCAGTATAAAGTTGCAACTGTTGCGACGAAGAGTCGTACATACCCGTCATGGCTACCGTCATCGAGGTCTCTGGCCTCAGGAAAGAATACCGGTCCTCCTTTGGCAAAGGCCGGATTACCGCCCTGGACGGCATCGACTTCCAGGTTCAGGAAGGCGAGCTGTTCGGACTCCTCGGGCCCAACGGCGCCGGGAAGACGACCACCGTCAAGATTCTCCTCGGCCTCACGCACGCCACCGCGGGCAACGCGCAGGTCAGCGGCCTGCCGGTCAAGGATCCGGAGTCGCGACGCCGCGTCGGGTA
>DASVNL010000606.1:0-27534 GCA_036383875.1 Thermoanaerobaculia bacterium | reverse complement strand
TTTGCACTGGCCGAGGCGGGCGAGGAGGTCGGCGAGCTCGAAGCGGGGGAAGTAGCGGTCGTAGCCCCAGCCGCGCACGTACACGTTCTTGTCGACCGCTTCGACGCCGTCGAGCATGATCGCCACCGCGAGATCCTCGATCGCCTGCTCGAAGGTTTCCGCCGACTTTTTCTTCTCGATCGCGTTGCGATAGCAGATGCCCGCCTGCGTGATCGTCGCCTCATCGCGCGGCGTCGGCGCGAGACAGCGCACCCACGCGCGATGTTCATCCTGAATCGGCGTCGAGTCGATCACCCTCGCCCGCTGGCGCGGCGAGCCATCGAGCAGCCGATACGCGCGCAGCGCTTCGAGTCGCGCGTACGTGCGATTGCCAACCACCGCCAGCGGCGCGCTGCGCACATCCGTGCTCGTCGCGACGATCATGATCCGCCGGCCGGCGCGCGTCTGCGCACGCACGAACTGCTCGACGCGAACGATCTCGTGCGCCTTGAGGCCGAACATCACGATGCATTCGAACGGCGTGATCTTGTGGATACCGGCGAGCGTCTCCGCGAGATCGAGCGTCGCGTTGGGAGCGTCGGCTTGCAGCGTGTCGACGATCGTCAGCTCGGGATAGCGCAGCTGCGGCTCGCGCACGGGCGCGTCGCTGCGACCGATGGCCAGCACGCGAATCGGCTCGCCGCGCTCGATCTTGTCATTGAAATACTTGATACCGCCGAGGGCGTAGGCGGTCCAGTAGCCGAGATTCTGCTGCGCGTTGAGGTGCGTCGCGCAGAGCAGCATCGCGATGAAAACAAAGCGCTTCATCGGCGCGATGACGGTCATCGCCGGAACCTCGACATCATCGACAGCGAGTACACCGTCTGTCGCGGCGCGTGATCGACGGCCGCGTGCAACTGCACGTGCGTGTCGAAGATCATCCCGACGCCGAACGACACGTGAGTCTGATCGGACGACGGCCGAAACAACACGCTTTGCGAATCGGTGGGATCGGAGACGCGCACCGCGTGATCGGGATCGCGCCAGCCGCCGATCGACAACGCGATCGGGAACGGCAGCGCCGGCATGCGATCGCGCGTGATGATGAACTCCGAGCCGACGCGGATCTCCGTGCCGTCGGGCACGAAGTAGCGTGGCTCATCTTGAAACAGCAGCACGAAGTCGCGTGCAAGATCGGAGTACGTGATGCGATTCACGTCGACGGCGATCGACCAGTGCCGCGTCGGACGAATCGACGCGCCGAGGCCGTAGAAGGTCGGGACGTTGAAGTGCGCGGTCTTCGGAGTTTCGGGCTCGAATCCGATCGTCACGTACGTGACTTCGACCGGAAACGAGAAGCCCTGCCGGTAACTCGCGCCGACGGAAAGCGAGCGCGAGACGTCGAACAGGATCCCGGCGTTGACGCCGATGGAGTGTCCGTCGCCACGCTGCGTCTGCACGTTGTCGAGCGCGTTGTAATCCGGCGGGCCGCTGAATCCCTCGGGGCGGAAGCGTTGCGTCGTCGAGTCGATTTCAGAGTCGTAGCGCCGCACGCCGACGCCGACTGCGAGCCGATCGGTGATGCGCGTCGCGGCGGACAGTCCGACGCCGTTGATGCGCAGTCGCAGCGAGCTGACCGCAGGATAGTGTCGCAGCGTCGTGATCTCGCCCGTCTCTTCGTCGCGCAAATCGAAGAACGCGCCTTGCGTGCGCGCGGACGCCGCGAAGTTCGCGAGCTCATGACGATACGCCGCGAATGTGAATCGTCCCGCCGGCACGACGACCGACCCGAACGCGACGTTGTCGATGCGACTCATCGACGTGCCGCTCCGCAGTCCTCCGTCGTCACTCACGCGCGCATGTCCGCGATCCGTGAACACATGCGTGAACTCGGACGCCCGCAGTTCCAGCGACACTTCCGCGCCCGGCAAATTCACGAGTCCCGCGGGATTCGCATACGCCGCCGTCGCGTCGCTCGCATCGGCGATGAATGCGCCGCCGCGCGCGAGACTCCGCGCACCCGGGCTCGCGAAGTTGAACTGAATCCCCGCATTCACCTCGGCCGACGACTGTCCGAAGAGCGGCATCGCCAGGAGCACGACTGCGAGCCAGGCGACACGTGACATCAGTGCCGCACCGGCCGCCGTCGCGGACCGACGAGCACCGTGACCGGCGACTTCGACTCGGCGATCGCGGCGATGCCGAACGCGGTCAGCTTGTAGGTGCGCGTTTCCGAGGGAACGAATTTTGTACATGCCGACGCTCGGGTCGAGCGTGACGTCGATGGGATCGATCCGGACGCGCGTCGCGTCGCGCACCACCCACCGCAACACGATCGGCTTGCCCTTCGTGACGCGCAGCGCGCTGGTCGTGAAGCTAGTGATGGTCGGCGTGACTGTCGCACTGACGACGTTCAGCGGCGCGCCTGCGAACGCGTCGCCATTCTCCGAGAACACTTGCACGTTGACGAAGAACTGTCCCGCGGTCACGTATGCGTGCAACGGCGTCGGCTGATTCGAATCCGCGCCGTCGCCGAAGAGCCAGAAGTACGCCATGCACGCCGGATACGTTCCTCCCGCGGCGGGCACCGCGGAGAAGAGCAACGGCTCGCCGACGGCGCATGGTCCGAAGTCCTGCGTGCATCCGGAGAGCTGTCCGACGAATTGGATTTTTGGCTGCGCGGGCGTGGGGCAGCTCTGCGCGAATCCGTTGAAAGACGAGATCAGTACGAAGCCGCACGCCACGATGGCAGCCCGAACGGTACGGCGTTTGACGTTCGTCATCACGCGACCTTCTCGCCTTCAGGAAGGAATTCATTCTACAGCAGTGGAAGTGTGGGCTCCGCCAAACATGCTAGAAGTAAGAGCAAGCATGAGGACCTTCGTCGCGCTCGCGCTCACTCTTCTCGTCATCGGATGCAGGGATTCCGAGGCGCCCGTTGCGGCGACAACGCCGACGGCGGAGCGTCCGTCCATTCTTCTCGTGACGCTCGATACGACGCGCGCCGATGCGATCGGCGATGCGACGCCTGCGTTCAATGCGCTCGCGGCGCGAGGTCGCAGGTTCATGTACGCGTATGCAGCGGTCCCGCAAACGCTGCCCTCGCACTCGTCGATGATGACGGGCCTCTACCCTGCCGGACACGGCGTGCGCGAGAACGCGCGATTCCTCGCCGCGAATCAGCCGGTGATCGCGGAGAAGTTGAAAGCGAACGGCTATCGCACCGCGGCGTTCGTCTCGGCGTTCGCGGTCGCGAAGCGATTCGGACTCGGACGCGGCTTCGACGTGTACGACGAAGACTTCGGCAAGGATCGCGCGGAGCGCACGGCGAAAGAAACGACGGATCGTGCGCTGCAGTATCTCGAGAGTGCGTCGACGGAGCCGACGTTCCTCTGGGTTCACTACTACGACCCGCACTATCCCTATACGCCACCCGAGCCCTACCGCACCCGCTACCCGAACTCCCCCTACCTCGGCGAAGTCGCATCGATGGACGAGCAGCTCGGACGGCTCGTGCAGTCATTCGAGCAGCGCACCGCCGGTGCGAAGGCCATCGTCGTCGTCGCCGATCACGGTGAAGGTCTCGGCGAGCACGGCGAGCAGCAGCACGGCAATCTCGTGTATCAGACGACGATGCATGTGCCGATGGTGATCGTCGGCCCGGGCTTCGCTGCAGGAACCACGGACACGCCGATCAGCACGCGCCGCATCTTTCACACGATGCTCGACTGGGCCGGCATCGACGCGACGAACAGTCTGCGCGGCAACGCGAAGGAAGACGTGATCGTCGGCGAGGCGATGAAGCCGTTCCTCGATTACGGCTGGCAGCCGCAGGTGATGGCCGTCGAGGGATCGCAGAAGTCGATCATGGCCGGACGCCTCGAGGTGTACGACGTCGTGGCCGATCCGCACGAGACTCGCAATCTCGGTGCGAACGCGAACCTCTCGCGACCCGTACGCGCAACGCTGCGCGACTACCCGCTCCCCTCCGACGCATCCGCGGAACCGCCGTCGAATCTCGACGATGAAGCGCAGAAGAAGCTCGCGAGCCTCGGCTACGTCAGGTCGTCCGTGAAGCCCGTGATTCGCAAAGACGCGCCAGTCCCCGCGGACATGGCGCCGCTGTTCCCGGTGCTCGATCGCGCCGCGGCGTTGTTCGTCGCGGAGAACTACGCCGAGTCGATTCCGCTGCTCGAGCAGATCCTCGCGAAAGATCCGTCGAATCTCGACTCCGCGCTGCGACTCGCGACTGCGCACTCATCGCTCGGTCACGATCAACAGGCGCTCGACGCGTACAACCGCGCCGGCGCGATCGCGCCGAACAACGCGGACGTGCGCACGTACCTCGCGCTGCATCTTGCGCGGGGCAAGGATTGGGAACGCGCCGCGCCAATGCTCGAGCAGATCGTCGCGGAGACGCCGAACAAAGTCCCCGCGCTCGAAGCACTCGCTGTGATTCGCGAACGCCAGGGACGTCCGAACGACGCGCTCGAACTGCGCAAGAAACTGTCGACATTGCGCGCACCGAGTGCGCCCGAGCTCCTCGCCATGGGCGGCCTCGCGATGCAAGCCGGCCAGACCGACCTCGCCATCGACTCGTTCGAGAAAGCGCGCGCGTCGCAAGGCGCGTCATTCCGCAACGACCTCGAGCTCGGCGTGCTCCTCCTCGCCGCCCGACGCTTCCCCGAAGCCCGCGACGCCCTCGATCGCGTCCCTCCAACGCACCCAGGCTACTCAATGGCGCTCTTCAAACGCGCGCAAGTCAGCGTCCTGCTGCGCGAGCCCGACGCTCCCGCGCGCATCGCAAAGGCGCGCGCGCACGCGGACGACACGACGCGCGAGCTGATCGCGCGCGAGCGACTCTTCCAGCAATGAAAAAGCCCGGCGTTTCCGCCGGGCTTTCACTGCTTCGATGATGATGAACTAGAACTGGACGCGCGCCATGATCTGGTAGCGGCGCGGCGCGTAGAACGTGTTCGCGTACGGCGCGGCGATCGCGTAGTTGTTGCGATCGAACGCTGCGCCGGCGGCGATGCCGAGCTGCGTTCTGAGCGTCGCATCCGAGATCGAGTCCGGAATCGCGAGCGTGTCACCCGTGTACGGGTTGTTCGTTCCGGCGATCTGCTTGAGACCGAGCGTACCGATGCGCGTTTCGTAGTTGTAGCCCGTCTGCTTGTCGTAGACGTTGAAGACGTCCGCGATGAGCTGCAGGGTTGCACCACGCCACGTGTACACGTTCTGCGTGTACTTCAGATCGAGCTGGTGGTGCGCCGGGGAACGGCGGCGGCCAGCGGGTTCCGCGTAGCGGTTGGTGTCGCTGGTGGAGCCGGTGAGCGGGCGGTACGGCAGAACGCTTTCGAGCTGGTACGGCTGTCCGGACTGATAGAGGCCGAACGCACCGACGGACGCGTGCCACGGGAGGTCGTACGCGCTGTTCAGCTTGACGACGTTGCGGCGGTCGCCGCGCAGATCGCCGTACTTGAAGTCCCAGAGCTGACGGCCCGCGCCGTCACCGATGTTCGACGAGCCGATGAAGATCGACGCGTCGTTGGCGCTGCTGAACGACGAGTTGTCCTGGTCGAAGTTGCCGTAGTAGTGGCTCCAGGTGTACGAGCCATTGACGTACAGCTTCTCACCGCGCCACGACGACTCCATCGTCGCCTCGTAGTACTTCGTGAAGGCGCCGTCGAGGTTCGCGATGACGTACGTCGAACCGCTGCCGATCGAACCACGAATGGTGTTCGGTCCGCAGGTCGCGAGTCCGGTGTTGCAGAGGGTCGGAACGTAATCTTCGCGCGGAATGCCTGCCGGCGCGTTGAACGCGGTGCGGGCCGTGTTGTTCGTGTCTTCGATGAAGTCCGCACCTTCGCGATAGCGGCCGTACACGCGTGCGGACCACGCCGGCGTGATCTGCTGGCCGGTGCCGATGGTGAACTCATCGAGGTACGGATGCTTGACGTCTTCCTGGAACCACTTACCCGAGGAGGACGCGTTCGGCTGGATGCCGATGAGCTGACCCTGGGCGTTGAAGTAGACGTTGAGCTGCGCGACGAGATTGCGATCCCACGACGCGGCGCGCGCATCGGAGTTCGCGGCCGGGCTGTAGCGGCCGTAGCTTGCGAACACGGTGTCGGAGCCGTTGTAGGCCCACGTTGCACCGAGGCGCGGCTGAATCATGTCCGTGAAGCCCCACTTGTACATCTCGTACTTGGTACCGGGCGAGCTCACGAAGCCGGCGAAGTTGTCCGCTTCGGCGAGACCCTGACCGTAGAGCGTGTCTTCGCTCAGCAGCAGGCCGAGGTTAAACGACCAGTTGTTCCAGCGGACGACGTCGTTGATCTCGATGTTCTGCGACTTGAACTCCGAGTGAATCTCCGGAACGTCGCGAGCGCCCTGCTGGCTGACCTGCGCGACGAAGAACGCCGGCGTGGCCGCGGTGCCGCAGACGCCGGCGGGGCAAGTTCCCGCCGTGCCGATGCCGGCAGGAACGGTGATCAGACCCCAGCCGTTCGACGACTGGAAGCGATCTTCGGAGTCGGTGTAGCGCTGATAACCGACGTGCAGGTCGTGCGTCATCGCGCGACCGGTGCCAAGCGTCATGTTGTAGCCGATCTGTCCGCCTTTGCGGAAGAAGCTGTCATCGTCACGCGCGAACTGGCCGAAGCCGACCGTGCCGCCGCCGACGCGCGAACCCGCCACGCAGGTGAGACCCTGCGCCGACGGATTCTGCGGGCAGATGTAGCCGTAGCGATCGATGTAGGGCTGAACGAACGCGTTCTGCGTCGCGTTGTTCGGCGTGAGCGTCGGGACGACGAGGCGGCCGATCGAGCCGAGGTTGGCGAGATCGAGCTGCGTGCCGGGCGTGAACGCCACGTTCGTGTCGGCGATGAAGTCCGCCGTGCCGAAGCCGGGGTTCCGGTAGTCGGTGTACTTGAACGTCGCGTAGCTGTTCGGATTGATGATCCACGACGTTTCGAACGTGCCGATCTGCAGTTCGGTCTCAGTGCCCGAACCAGTCGTGCCGGGACGGAACGATCCGAACGCATCACCCGACGTGTCGACGCGATGCGAGTCGCGGTAGCTGGCGTTGATCAGAAGTGCCTGAATCGGAGTGAACGTGAGCTTGCCGAAATACTCATCGCGCTCGCTCGTGAAGTTCGGCAGTTCACCATAGAGGTTGGACTGGTTCGCGCGCTCCGCCTCGGGGCGGTAGTACGAACCGTAGAAGAACAGACGGTCCGGAAGAATCGGACCGCCGACGTTCGCAGTGACCCACTTACGCTCGTTGTCGTAGTTCAGGTTCTGCGTTCCGTCCTGCTCCGCGACGAAGTCGGGGCTCATGAACTGGTAGCTCAACTCGCCGAAGAACTTGTTCTCGCCCGACTTGCTGACCGAGTCGATCAGAAAGCCCGCGGCGCGGTTGAAGTCCTGGGCGGTCGCGCCGCCCTTGACGATGCTCACCTGCGCGATGTCGCGGGTGTTCGGCTCGATGTTGAGCACGCCGAACAGCGGCATCGTGACGTTCACGCCGTCGAACATGTAGACGTTGTCCTGACCGCTGGCTCCGGCGCTCGGACCGCGCACGGTGTCCTGCGTGTACATCACGCCGGGGATCAGCTTCTGCAGATCGCGATAGTCCTGCGTCAGCGGCAGGGTCGTGATCTCGCGGCTGGACAGCGTGTTCTGGATCTCCGTCGACTGCTGGTCGACGAGCGACGCTTCGGCCGTGACGGTGATGCTCTCCGCCACTCCGGCGACGCCGAGGGAGACGTTCACTTCGGTGTTCTGGTTGAGAAGAACAGACACGTTGCGCGTTACGTCCTGCAGACCAGCCAGCGTGTACGTGATGCTGTACGTGCCGGGCTGAAGCTGCGGGAGCCGGTACTCGCCTCTCTCATCCGAGATGGTGACGCGAGCCTGGGGAAGAACATTGGACTTGGCTTCGACAGTGACTCCGGGGAGCACCGCGCCGTCCGTGGACGTAACGCGTCCGTGAACTGACCCGGTCTGCTGTGCGAATACCAAGGGCGCGGCGAGAACGACCACTGCAAGGACAAGAAGCGTACGAATTACGCGGTTTGCGGCCATTGAACCTCCTCACGATCTGCGGGCGAACGATTGGCCGGTATCGTAACGAAGTTTGCGCCGGTGCGTATCCGTTTTTCCGTCACGTTGACGCGGTTTGCACGCCGGGACGGGAGCGCGTCAGCGCAGCGGCCATTCGAGCTCGCCGAGAAAGCGCTCGTCCTCGCGCCAGCGCTCGTGCACGGCGACGTGCAGGTCAAGATAGACCTTCGTCGCAAGCGCCGCTTCCAACTCCTGCCGCGCCTCCGTGCCGATCTGCTTGATCATCGCGCCCTGACGCCCGACGACGATGCCCTTCTGCGACGCTCGCTCGACGAAGATCGTCGCCCAGATGCGGATCACGCCCGCGTCCTCGTCGTCTTCGTATTTGTCGACGTTCACCGCCGTCGTGTACGGAAGCTCGGCCTGCGTGTGCAGCAAAACTTTCTCGCGCACGATTTCTGCGGCGAAGAATCGCTCGGGCTGCGTCGTGAAGTCTTCCGTCGGATAGATCGGATCGCCCTCGTCGACGTTCTTGAAGAACAGCGAGACCAGATCGTCGACTCGCTCGCCCTGTGCGGCGGAGATCGGGACGATCTCGTCGAAGATCCCGAACGCGTTGTACTGCTCGATGAGCGGCAGGAGCTTGTTCTTCTTCAGCTCATCGATCTTGTTCAGGATCGCGAATCGCTTCGCGTCCGGATTCATCTCTTTTTCCGTGCGCAGCATGTCGATCACGAACTCGTCGCCTTTGCCGAACGGCTCGGTCGCGTCGACGATCAGCGCGATGACGTCGGCTTCGCTCAGCGACGAGCGCACGTGATCCATCATCCGCACGTTGAGCTTGTGCAGCGGACGATGCACGCCAGGCGTGTCGAGGAACGCGAGCTGGCCGCGCTCTTCGTTGAGCAATCCGACGATGCGATTGCGCGTGGTCTGCGGCTTCGGCGAGACGATCGAGACTTTCTGGCCGAGGATGCGATTGATCAGCGTCGACTTGCCCGCATTCGGTCGACCGACCAGCGCGATCGTCCCGAAGCGTTTTGCGTTCTCTTCGGTCTCGCTCATCGGTCGTGGCCCTCTTCGTCGTCTTCGCTGTAGTTCGGATCCTTCGACACCTTCACGCGATAGATCCGGCGGCGATCGGCGCGTTCGATCTCGAACAGAAAGCCGTTCTTCTTGATGACCGTGCCGGTCGCGGGGACGCGTCCGAGGGTCGTGAAGATCATGCCTGCGACTGTCTCGTAGTCGTCGCCTGCGAGATCCGCGTCGAGCGTCTTCTCGAGCGCGTCGACGCGCAGCAGGCCGCTCACGAGATACGAGCCGTCGCCGAGGTCGACGACCGTCGCTTCCTCGTCTTCATGCTCGTCCGCGATCTCGCCGACGATCTCTTCGATGATGTCTTCCGTCGTGACGATGCCGGCAGTGCCGCCGTACTCGTCAACGACGACCGCGAGCTGCAGATGCTCGCTTTGAAACTCGCGCAGCAGCTCCGACACCTTCTTCGTCTCGGACACGAAGTACGGCGGTCGCGCGAGGTCGGAGACGGAGCGCTGATCGCTGCGCAACAACGCGGACAGCACGTCTTTCACATGCACGACGCCAGTGATTTGATCGACGGTCTTCTCGTAGATCGGAATGCGTCCGTACTTCGATTCGCTGAACAGACGCGCGAGCTCTTCGAGCGGCCTGCGCGCGTCGAAGGTCTGCACGTCGATGCGCGGGGTCATGATCTCGTGCGCAAGGCGGTCGCCGAAGTCGACGATCGACTGGAGCATCTTCCCTTCCGACGCCTGGATGATTCCCTCTTCCTCGCCGACGTCGATGTACGCCTGCACTTCTTCGTCGGTGACGTCGGATTCATCCTCGGTCAGCGACTGCTTCCGTTCGAGCCGCTCGAGCAGCGTGCGCAGCGGAAAGAGCGCCGGCCAAAAGAGGTAGTAGATGAGGCGCGCGAACGGGATCAGCGCGCGGAGGATCATTTCGCCCGTGTCTTCGGGGACGAGTGCGAGGACGAACTTCCAGAGGATGACGGCGACGGTCCAGATGGCGACGCTCATCACGACCGCGCTGCCGAGGGACTTTCCCTCGTACATGAGCGTCGTGGCACCGCTGCCGACGATGAGCGAGACCTGCAGCAGCACGCCGCTGACGAGTTGCACGTCCTCGACGGCGAAGTGCTTGAGGCTCGCGGTGCCTTCTTCGGTGTCGGAGCTCAGCCTGCGCAGACGCACGGGGCTGAGCTGCAGCGCGAAGGAGCGCAGAGCATCGAAGATGAGGTAGAAAACGCCGGCAATGACGGCGATCAGCACCCAGTGGACGAGCAGAGTCGGGATGCTACTTCCCATGTAATGGCGCGGATTCTACCCTTACGCGGATCAAGTACGGCTCAGCTCAGCAGCAACGCGACGAGCGCGGCCAGGAAGCCGGTTTTCGCGAGGCTCTCGGCTCGCTTGTGCAGCACGTTGAACGCACGTCTCTCCGGATGGTCCTCCGACATGTCGGGAGTGAGATGCACGCGCCGCGCCTCCAGCGCTCCTTCGAGCACGCCGATCTCGAAAAGCACGGTCGCCGCCATGACCACGATTGCCGCCCAGCGGATGCCGATCCACACGGTCGGACCGCTCTCCCACGCCGCGAACTTCACCGCCGCCGCGATGACGATCGCGACGAGCGAGCCGAGTCGCAGGCGCGCGAAGCGTCGCAACATCGGACCGAACACACCGCCGGCCTGAAGTCGCGGCAAAGTGCGGAAGAGCATCGGCGCCGCGATCGCTCCGAGACCCAGCGTTCCGCCGATCCAGATCGCAAGGCCGAGGTGATAGACAAAGTTCGTGAACAGATAGAGCCAGTTGGGCATATTTACGGGCGCAAGAGTAATCTAACGACTCATGAACACCCTCCTTCTCCTCGTCGTGCTCACGACATCGACGCTGGTGCTGCGCACCGGCGACCGGATCGACGTCGAAGGTCCGATCCGTGAGAAAGACGGCGTCGTCACGTTCCGCAGCGACGGGCTGCTGTTCTCGATGCCGCTCGAAGAGATCGACGTCGAGGCGTCGAACAAAGCCGACGCCGAAAAGGAATCGGCGGCGGAGCAGGAGAAGGAACGCAAACTGCGCCTGTCGCCCGAAGAGCGCAAGCGTCTGTTCGACGAGCTCGCGAAGAATCACTCCGGCACGCCCGCACCGACGCAGCCGCTCCTCGACGAGGCACGCGCCGCACGCGTCGGTGACGAGGCGGATGCACCGCCCAAGCGCGACGAACACTCCTGGCGTCGCGAAGCGCGCGGCTATCAGGAAGCGGTGATCCGCGCGAAGGAAGATCTGGCGCTGCTCGAATCCCGCATCGAAGAGCTCCGCGGGCAAATCCGCTCGTTCTTCTCCCTCGGCTACAACGCCTCGCAGTTCACCTATCAGACGACGCAGCTCGCGCGCGCCGAAGAACGGATCCCGCAAGCGCGACTCGAAGTGAAACGCGCGGAACGCGAGTTCAAGCGCTTCCAGGATGATGCGCGACGCCAGGGCGCGCTCCCCGGCTGGCTCGATCGCTAGCCCGGCTCCGCGCCGAACGTCTCGCTGATCATCGCCGACGCATCGACTTCGATTCCGTCGATCGCCTTGCGGGCACGTGCGAGGAACGGATCGAAGCCCGCGGCCATCACGACGGCGTTCTTGATCGTCGCGCGATTGCGATCGACGAGCGTCTCGATCGGTCCGCTCTCATGTCGGATGTCGCCCGCGCGTGCGAGCGGATCGAAATCGCCGGCGTAGAGGATGTGGCGCTGATCAGGTTCGTAGAGCACGCAGATCGCGCGCGGATCTTTCGTGGCGACCATGTGCAGCACGATGCTGCGCACCGGCGCGATGCCGACGTCGCCGGCGAGAAACACGACGTCGCGGCCGTCATTGTCGGGCAGGAGAAAATCGCCGTACGGTCCGTCGATCGCGACTTCCGCGCCGGCTTCGAGTTTGCGCAACGCCTCGCCGCCCTTGCCCGGGCCGAGTCGCACGCAAAGCTGCACGGCCTCGGGGCGCTGGGGCGCAGACGCAATCGTGTACGCGCGCGAGACGCCTTCCGGAAAGCGGAAGTTCACCCACTGGCCGGGCTCGAACGTGAAGGAACTGGTGAACGAAACGGTGAGCTGCAGAACGCTCGGCGCGAGTTGTTGAATCTCGGTCAGGATCGCTGAGTGACGCATGGCCGCGATTGTATGCGCGGTCAGAACCACATGCCGGATTTCGCGAGGCGCGCGATCTTTTTCAGGATGCGCTCCTTCTTGAATCCGCGGAGGTGATCGACGAAGAGCGTGCCGTTGAGGTGGTCGATCTCGTGGCACATCGCACGGGCCATGAGGCCTTCGCCCCACATCTCGCGCTGCTTGCCGTTGCGGTCGAGGTAGCGCAGCTTCACGCGCTCGGGACGCGTCACGACTTCGACGAAGTCGGGGATCGAGAGGCAGCCTTCTTCCTCGGTGATCTCGCCGAGGGAGTCGACGATCTCGGGATTGATGAAGACGTGGCACTCGCCGGGACGCTTGCCGACCGAGAGATCGATGAGCATCAGCCGCTTCGACACGCCGACCTGATTCGCCGCGAGGCCGACACCCGGCGCCGCGTACATCGTGTCGATCATGTCCTCGATCAGTTTCTGCAGGGACGCATCGATCTCGCCGACCAGCTCGGCCGGCTTGCGAAGAACGTCGTCACCGTATTTGCGAATCGGAAGAACGGCCAAGCGAACCCTCTCAGGATTTTTTCTTGAGACTCTCGATCATCGCCTCGACGGTGTGTGCCGCACGCTTCTTGTAGAAATCGTCGAGGACGCTGCGAACCCCGGGATATTGACCGAGCACCGCGTCGAGTTTGGTCTTGTCGAGTCGCAGCAACTCCGTGCGCTGCGATGCGGTGATCGTCGCCGTGCGAGGCTTCCCGGTCAACACGCTGACTTCTCCGAAAAAATCCCCTTCGCCGAGGTTCGCGAGGTAGAGCGTGCCGCCCTTGCCGCGCGTGTAGACCTTCACTTCGCCGGAGACGATGACGTACATCGACGTCCCGGGATCGCCTTCGCTGATGATCACGCTGCCTTCGTCGTGCGTCTCGACTTCCATCTCTTTGACGAGCGCCGCGCGCTCTTCATCGCCGAGGACTTCGAACAGTGGGCTCTTCGGCACGGGACGCGAGAACAGCGGCTCGCTTTTCCCTGCCGCTTCGGGCTCGGCCTTCGCGGGCAGATGCTCGCGCGCCTTCTCCGCCTTCTTGCGCACCGCGATCGCCTGCACGGTGAGACCGTTGTCTTCGTAGTACTTCGCCGTGGCTTCGTACTGCGCGACTGCCTCGTCGATCATCCCCGCGCCCGCGAGCGCATCCGCGTACTGCAGGCGAATGCGCGGGTTCGACGGATACTTCTCGTGATCGCTCTTGAGCAGTGGAACCGCTCGCACGTAATCACGTCTTGCAAGCAGGCTCGCTCCGCTTTGATTTTCGTCCGCCATAGGAGGCGGATTGTATGCGAGCCGCGTCAGCCGCGCTTCGCGACCGGAATCACAAACTTTTCGGCGGTGTGTGTGTCAGAGAACCGGACGACTTTCACGTCGACCATCCCCGCCGCTTTCCCCGCCGCCATGACTTCGGACTCGGTGATGTCCTTCACGCCTTTCGGGCGGATGACCCACAGCGATCCGTTCGACGCGAGCGAGCCGCGCAGCGATTCGAGCTCGGCGAGATCGGCGCGCGTGTTCGCGCCATAGAAGATTGCGTCGCTGTTCTTCTTCGCGAGGCCCGACGTGATCAACGCGCCGGCTTTCTCGAGATCGCGCATGAATGCGGCGTCGTCGAGGTGAACGACCGAGACCTGCTGCCCCGCCTTGACGCCGAGCTTCTGCACGACCGTCTTCGGATTCAGAATCTTCTCGGCCCACTTCGCCGCGTACGAGCCGAGCTCGATCGTCGCCTCGCCGCCTTTGTGTGTGAGATGCAGCTCGCCGTCGACCGCTTCGACGGATTGGATCGCATCGAACTTGATGACGATGCGTTTGTCGCCGCGGAAGATCAGCTCCGACGTTTCAAGCAGTGCCTCGCCGGTGAACGATGCCCCGTCGGTATGAATGCGACATTTGACGGCGTCGCCCATCAGTACCGGATGCGCTGCAGTTCGGACTTCGCGGTCGACGCGGTGCTCGAATACGGATAGCGCTCAATGACGCGCTGCAAGGTTTTGCGCGCGAGTGCGAGGTCGCCGGTGCGTTCCTGCGCGAGCGCGACCTTGAGCAGCGCGTCCGGCGCTTTGTTCTCTTCGGCGTAATCGTTCACGACGCGCATGTAGAAACGCACGGCGTTCGAGTAGTCGCCCGCGGCGTAGTACGTCTCGCCGATCCAGAACAACGCGTTGTCGGCGAGGTCGCCGTTGGTGTCGGCCTCGAAGACTTCCTGGAACGAGCGGCGCGCATCGCTGTGACGTCCACGTCCGAAGAGGATGATCGCCTGCCGGTAGTCCTCGGCCAGTTTCGCGCTGACGAGCGCCGGCTGCGACGCCGGCACGGGCGGCAACTCCGGCTGCACGCGCGACGGACCACCTTCGCGCGTCGGCACGGCGACGGTCTGCGGCACCGCGACTTGCGCGGGTGCCGACGCGGGCGTCGAAACGACGACGGGCGTCGCCGCGACGCCGTTCTCGAGTCGCGCCATCCGCTCGTTCAAAACGTCGATGCGCTCGAGCAGCTCCGTCAGCGTCGTCTGCAACTCGCCGACACGAGGGTCGGGCGGCGGCGTGACGGGCGGAAGCGGCTCGGGCGCATCGGTCGAAGCGCAGGCGGCTGCGAACACGAAAACGGCGGCGAGGAGTTTCTTCATGCCTTGATTTCGCTCAGACGCTCACGGGCGCGACCCGCGTAGTCGCTCTGCGGAAACTCGGAGACGACGCGCTCGAAGTACAGCTTCGCTTCACCCGTGCGGCCGAGGCGCGCGAGCGAGTTGCCGATGTCGTAGAAGGCGCCTGCGCGATCGACGTAGTTCGGATACGTGTCGATCAGATAGTTGAGACGCTGCACGGCCGAGAAGTGGCTGCCGCGACGCGCGTAGAAACGCGCGACGATGTGCTCGTGCTTGGCCAGGCGGTCGACAGCTTCCTGCCGCTTCGCCTCGCCTTCAGCCTTCAGCGGGCTGTTGGGATACGCGCGCAGCATCTCGTTGAACTTCTCGACTGCCTCGCGCGTCTTCGTCTGATCGCGGTCCGGCCGCTCCATCTGGCGGAACGAGCACATCGCGATGCGCAACATCGCGTAGTCGGCCTGTTCGCTCGACGGATAGCGGTTGATGAAGTCGCGATACTTGTACTGCGCTTCGACGAGATTGATCGGGTCGCCCTGTTCGTAAAACGTGTCGGCGATGCGCAGCAGGCTGCGGCGTCCGAGCGGTTCGTTCGGGTGCGTCTCGTACAGGTACGAGTAATACGTCCGCGCACGCTGCCACTTCTGGCGCTCGAACTGCGCCTCGGCGCGCTCGAAGATCTGTTCCTTATTGAGCTTCAGGAGCTCGGGATCGACGACCGGACGGAACTGCCGCGGTCCGCGGTTGCAGGACACCACCAGCAGTGCCGCGACCATCATCAGAATCAGGTGTTTGAGCTTCAACGATTTCCCCCTAGACCTACTGCGCTAGACCGTTAGCGTATGAACAGCGCTCCGGATCGCATCCATTGCAGCCGCCCGATCTTCTTTGCCGAATACTGCCGAGCCCGCAACGAGGATCGATGCCCCGGCCGCCACGACCACCGGAGCCGTCTTCGCGTCGATGCCGCCGTCCACCTCGATCTCCACACCCAGTCCCCGCTCGCGGATGAGTCTGGAGATATGACGAATCTTCGGCACCACAGGTTCTATGAACTTTTGACCACCGAATCCGGGATTCACGGTCATGACCAAAACGTAGTCGCAAAATTCGATCGCCGTCGAGAGCAGTTCGGCGCTCGTGGCGGGGTTGATGGCGATGCCCGCCTTCGCTCCGCCGTCGCGAATCATCTGCAACGCGCGCTGGAGATGCGGCTCGGTCTCGACGTGAATCGAGATCATGTTCGCCCCCGCGTCGAGAAACGCGGGGATGTACTTCTGCGGCTCGCTGATCATCAGGTGACAATCGAACGGCAGCTTCGTGCGCGGACGCAGCGCCTTGATGAGCGGCGGTCCGATGGTGATGTTCGGCACGAAGTGGCCGTCCATCACGTCGAGGTGAAGGATGTCGGCGCCGTTGATGGTCTCGAGCTCGTCGGCGAGCCTCGCGAAATCGGCGGAGAGAAGCGACGGTGCGATCTTGATCATTGAGAGACTGGCGCAGGCGGCGGCGGTGCCGGTGCCGGTTGCGGCTGTTCCGGCGACGGAACGTCGGCACCGATGATTCTCGTCTCCTCCTGCCGCGACACGACCAGCGAGATCGGATCCCGATTGCTGACCGGCGCGCCGCGGAGGGGGTACTGGCGGATGATTATGCCATCCGCGATTCCGGGGTACGCCTCGTACTTCACCGTCGCGACGTTGAGACCGCGCGACTCGAGCAGCGGCCGCACCGCTTCGAGACGACGATCGATGAGATCGGGCATCACGTACGCGTAAGCCATGTTCGGCACCGCGACGAGCAGCGAGACGCCGGTCTGCGGTCCGACGACCGTGTCTTTGGGCGGATCGGCGGCGAGGATGCCTTTCGTTTCGCTGTCGACGTACGTGACGTCGCCCATCTTCAGATTCTGTTGTCCGAGTCGCAGCATCGCTGTGCCCGGCGTCTGCGCCGTCAGATCAGGCACGCGCAACACGAGCGGGCCCGCGCTCAACTCGACGCGAATCGTCGAGCCGCGCTTGATGAAGCTCGTCGCGCCGGGATTGCGGTTCTGCCAGACGACATTGCCGACCGGGACTTTGTCCGAGTTGCGGCGATGCGATTCGTCGACCTGCAGGTCGACGCCGAGGTCCTGCGCGATCGCGCGGGCGTCGGTGACGCTGCGGCCGATCAGGTTCGGCGTCGGCAGCGAGCGGCCTTTGACGAAGAACGTGAACCAGAAGTACGTGCTCCCACCGAACGCGAGCAGAAGCAGCACGCCGAAAAGCAGGTTATCGAAACAGCCACGCCTCATCGCCTCTCGGCCCGCTCACTCTTCTCGCTCGCACGATCGATGGTTCGTTCGCGGTCGGCGCGATATTCGGCCTCGTCGTACTTCCGGTCGCTGTCCTTCGCGACGAACAGAGGAATGAGCGACTCCTTCCACACATCTTCGACGCGCTCGGCAAACACGAACTCGAGCGCCGCCTTCGTTTCCTCGGGCACTTCCTGCAAGTCCTTGCGATTGCCTTCCGGCAGGACGACTCTGCGGATGTTCGCGCGATGCGCGGCCATCACCTTTTCCTTGATGCCGCCCACGGACAACACCTTGCCGCGCAACG
This sequence comes from Thermoanaerobaculia bacterium, assembly GCA_036383875.1. Lineage (GTDB taxonomy): Bacteria > Acidobacteriota > Thermoanaerobaculia > Gp7-AA8 > Gp7-AA8 > QHVT01. Next base: position 10,064 of record DASVNL010000606.1, on the reverse strand, counting down.
TGATCTCGCCCGTCATCGCGACATCATGACGCACCGGGCGCTCGCCCATCACCGAGGCGATGCACGTCGCGATCGCGACGCCCGCGGAGGGTCCGTCTTTCGGGATCGCGCCGGCCGGGAAGTGAATGTGGATGTCCTGTTCGCTGAAGCGCTTCTCGTCGATCTCGAGCTCGTGCGCCTTCGAGCGCACGTACGAATACGCGGCCTGCACCGACTCACGCATCACATCGCCGAGCTGGCCGGTGACCGTCGTGCGTCCGCTGCCCGGCATGCGCGTCGCCTCGATGAACATGATCTCGCCGCCGAACGACGTCCATGCGAGACCCGTCGTCACGCCGATCTCCGGATGGCGCTCCGCGAACTCGTGCTCGAACTTCGGCAAGCCGAGGTACGACTCGATGTCGGCGGCGCGCACGTCGTACGACTGCGGCGGTGCGTCGTCCGGCGCCGCAGCGACTTTGCGCGCGATCTTGCGCAGGATCGTCGCGAGGTTGCGCTCGAGATTGCGCACGCCCGCTTCGGCCGTGTAGTCGCGAATGACGAGCAACACTGCGTCGTCTTCGACTTTCACGAAGTCCGCGCTCAGTCCGTGATCCGCGAGCAGTTCGGGGATCAGATGCTTCGTCGCGATCGACAGCTTCTCGTTCTCCGTGTAGCCGGAGAGACGAATCACTTCCATGCGATCGCGCAACGGACCCGGGATGTTGTCGAGCACGTTGGCCGTGCAGATGAAGAGCGTGTGCGAGAGATCGAACGGGATCTCGAGATAGCGATCGACGAATGCGTGATTTTGTTTGGGATCCAATACTTCGAGCAGCGCCGATGACGGATCGCCGCGGAAGTCTTTCCCGATCTTGTCGATCTCGTCGATCATGATCAGCGGGTTGTTCACGCCGACCTGGATGTAGCTGCTGATCAGTTTTCCGGGCATCGCGCCGATGTAGGTCTTGCGATGTCCGCGAATCTCCGACTCGTCGGTGACGCCGCCGACGGCCATGCGCACGAACTTGCGTCCGAGCGCGTCGGCGATCGCGGCGCCGAGGGAGGTCTTGCCGACGCCGGGAGGTCCGGTGAAGCAGAGGATCGGTCCCTTCAGATCACCTTTGAGCTTGAGCACGGCGAGAAACTCGAGCACGCGCTCCTTCACTTTTTCGAGTCCGTGATGTCGCGCGTCGAGCGCCTCTTCTGCTTTCGCGAGATCGAGACGATCTTCCGTCTGCGCGGTCCACGGCATCTGGAACACCGTGTCGAGATGACCCTTGATGACCGCGTAGTCGGACGACGACGGCGAGAGCTGTCCCATGCGCGTGACTTCGCGGCGGAGCTGCTGTTTGTGATCCTCGCCGAGCGGCAACGCTTCGATGCGATCGCGATACGTGTCCGCTTCGCGCTCGGCGGCGTTCGATTCTCCGAGCTCGTCCTGAATCGTGCGCAGTTGTTCGCGCAGATAGTTCTCGCGATCGCGGCGATCGATGTTCGTCTGGATCTGGCGCTGCAGTTCGCGATCGACGGTGGCGCGGCCGAGGTCGCGCGAGATCCATTCGACGAGCAGCTCGATGCGCTCGATCGGATGGACGGTCTCGAGGAGAAGCTGTTTCTCTTCGAGTGGGAAGTTCACGAACGACGACAGCAGATCCGCGAACGTGTCGGGACCTTCGTTCATGTTCATCCGCAGAATGTTCAGGAGCTCGTTCGAATACTTCGAGTCGCTCTCGACCAGTTTCTCGAACAGCGACAGCGCGCGGTTCATGAGCTGATCGGTCTTGACGGTCTTCGGAATCGTGCGCGGCGCGACTTCGCGCAGACGGCCTTCGAAGTACGGCTCGTTTTGCAGCATCTGCACGAGCTCGACGCGCTGGCGGCCCTGCAGGAAGAGTTGATAGCGATCGGATGACAACGGGAGGCGTTGCACGATCGCGGCGAGCACGCCGATCTGCGAGAGATCTTCGGGACGCGGATTCTCCTTGTCACCGGTCTTCTGACAGAAGGCCGCGATCAGGTTCTGATCGTCCGGGAGGCTCTTGAGCAATCGCACGTTGCGGTCGATGCCGACCTGCAGCGACAACACGCCGCCGGGAAAGAGCACCGAGGAAACGAGGGGGATGATCGGCAGACGGCTGGGGACATCGAGGTCGACCCAGTCCTGCGAGCCGTGATTGGGGTTCGACTTACCGCGGGCGGATTGTGCCATGTCGTTCGGTTCGCTCTTGCGCGCCGCGCATCCGACGAATCGAACGTGCAACGCGTCGCGCATTGTAAACGCGCGAGGTGGTGAAACGAATTGCGGTCATGCGGCACTACCAAACGAGAGGTGAAGCATGAGAAACAAGCTCTTCGGTTTGGTGGCCGTGCTCTGTGTGATCGCGTTTGCGCATCCTGCAAAGGCGGTCTTCGCATCCGGGTTCGTGTTCGACGATGTGGACGGCTCGTTCCAGCGCAGTCCGGGCGACACCGGCATCGAGGGCGTCACGATCGAGCTCAGTAATCTCGCCACCGGCGAGGTCTTCCTGACCGCCAGTGTTGCGAACGGTTCGTGGTACTCGCCCATCGGAATGCCGGACGGCGACTACTTCGTGCGCGCGTTGCCGTATCGCGGCTACGTCTCCACCGATCCGCAGTACCCGGATGACTACATCGCGTACGCGGGATCCGATTCGTTCGACCTCAACTTCGCGCTGCAGCGCGCGTGCGTTCCTCCGCCGTCGGGCATGCGCGCGTGGTGGTCGTTCGATCAAATCAGCGGGCCACTCGTCGACGATCGCGCAGGCGTGAACAATTTCGGCTTCCGCACGGGCGGGTTCAGTTCGGCTACGGGCATCGTCGGCGGCGCGGCGACGCTCGACGGAACCGGGCGTCTCTCTGTGACGAATCACGCGGAGCTCAACTTCGGCACTGGCGATCTCACGATCGACGCGTGGGTGCGGACGACGCAAAACAGCGTCGCGCCGATCGTCGACAAGCGCACGGACGATCCGATCGGCTATCTGTTGTTTCTGTACAACGGACGTCCGGGATTTCAGCTCGCCGATCGTGCGCTGAGTTTCGACTGCAGAGCGTACGATCTGAAAGCGGCGTGCACGAACTACGTCGCGCCGAACGCGTTCAAAGTCAACGACGGCCAGTGGCATCACGTCGCGGTCACGGTCGATCGCGATGAGGCGAACGGCGGAAAGCTCTTCGTCGACGGCGCGATCGCGCTGACGTTCGATCCACGCGATCGTCCGTTCAGTATCGACAACGACGAACGCCTCGTCATCGGACGCGACCGGCTCGGCGACGACACCTACACCGGAGAGCTCGACGAGAGCTGTTCGATCGCGCGCTCACCGCGTCCGAGATCGAACGCATCGCAACCGCGCGCTCGTCGGGCAAGTGCAAAACGCCGTGCAGCGTACCGTCGCTCATCCAGAGCAACTACTTCCCGACCGGCAACTTCGAAGTGGTCGCACCGACGACGACCGCGGGCTTCCGCCATCTGTGGCGGCACAACGACGCGTTCGGGTATCCGTGGAACATCACGCGCACGGTCGGCGAAGCATTGGGACGCATCGACGCGGCGACGATGATTCAGCGTCCGGCGTCAGGCATCGGCGACTTCGAAGTCGTCGTGCGTCACGGTGATCAGCTCTCGAACTTCCGGCGCGCGAACAACAATCAGACGTGGAGTGGTCCGTTCACGATCGCTGCGAGCAGCGTCCGCGGCACGCCGTCGCTGCTCGACAACGCGCCGGACTTCGACTTGGTCGTGCCGCTCGTATCCGGCGGTATCGCGCACTATCGCAGCAGCGGAAATACGGTTCCGCTCGCGTGGGGAACGGCGGAGGTCTTCGCCGCAAGCGAAGGCGTGTTCGATGACGTCGTGCTGATGCAGGGACCATTCGGCGCACTCGAAGTCGTCGCGCGCACCGGCGATCGCCTCGCCTACTTCTACAGCGACCTGACCGGTACGAACTGGTCCACAGCGCGGTACTTTGCCACCGGCGTCACCGGCGCCCCCGGGGCCGTCATGCCCCGCGACGACCTCGGCAACATCATCGTCGTCGCGCCGGTCGATCAGGGCGGCATGGTGTCGTGGTACTTCGAGAAATACGCAGGTCCGGGCAGCATCTGGTTGGGGCCGTCCCCACCGTTCGGCGGCGGATATCCGAACGCGGTGTCGCTCATCCAGTCGAACTTCGGCAACAACCTCGAGGTCGTGGCCGAGCACTGCGGGCGGATGACGCACTGGTGGCGCGACTCAACGTTCGATCGCAAGTGGCACGGCGAAGTTTCGCTGCCGTAGCTGGGGTACACTCGACTCGCGGGCACGGCCCTTGTAAAAAAGCCTCCCGCGAGTCGACAAACGCCAAATGTCAGAAGCCTTTACGCTGGACCCGACGCTCAAACGCGCTGATCTGCACTGTCACAGCCGGTTCTCCGTCTTCAAGTACTTCCGGCGTGCGAATACCCGCGACTGCTACAACCCGCCCGAGGATGTTTATCGGATCGCGAAGGAACGGGGCATGTCGTATGTGACCCTGACCGATCACGACTCGATCGACGGCGCGCTGTACCTGCTCAACAAGTATCCGGACATGAACGACTTCTTCATCGGCGAAGAAGTCGAGACCTACTTTCCGGAGACCGGCCAGCGCATTCACATCGGCGTATGGGGCCTCAACGAAGAGCAGCATCGCGAGATCCAGCGACTCCGTCCGAACATCCGCGAGCTGATCCCCTACATGAAAGAACAGCGATTGCTGTTCGGGATCAATCACCTCTTTCAGAACTACCGGATGAAGAACGTCGCCGGCCGGTACATCGCCGAGCTGCTCGACATGTTCGACATCTTCGAAGTGATGAACGGCGCGATGGCGTCGTTCCACAACAAGATGGTGCAGCAGCTCGTCGAGCACGTGAAAGCGGAGCACGGCAAGAGCATCTCCATGGTCGGCGGCTCGGACGCGCACACTCTCAAGCACGTCGCCAAGGTCCACACCGTGTCGAAGGGCGAGACCGTGCAGGAGTTCCTCGACAACGTGCGCGCGGGCAACTGCTTCGCGTGGGGCAGCGAGATGCGCTTCCGCGAGCTCGTCGCCGACATCTACCTGCTCACGATCGCGTATCAGAGCGAGATGGGCGCGGACCTGCGCTCGACGCAGTACACGACGATGGACAAGACCATCCAGCTCGCGGGACGTCTCGCATCGATTCCGACCGCGATCTCGGGTATCCCCGCGGCGATCACGTCGCTGAATTACCTCAAGCAGATCTTCGTGACGAAGGGCTTGTCGTATCGCTTCGCGAAGCTCGTCGAGGAAATCCGGCCGGGCCTCATGCGCGAACGCTAGCAGCGTCGCGCAACTCCGCGAACAACGCGACCAGCTCGGCTGGCTTGTAGTTCGCGTTCAAGCCGCTCGGGTTCGGCAGTACCCAGAGCTTCGTCTTCGCAATGCTCTCGCTCTGCAAACCGATCTGCGCTTTCGGACGCGCAAACGCCGTGCGATACGCGCCGATGCCGACGACGGCGAGGTAGCGCGGCTGATAGCGCCGCACCTTCTCTTCGAGTGCTTCGCCGCCTTCGCGAAGTTCCGCGTCCGACAGCTCCGCGGCCGCAGTGGTCGCGCGTGCGACGACGTTCGTGATGCCGTAGCCGAGCTTCAGCAGTTCGTATTGCTCGGATGGATGAAAGAGTCGTGGCGTGAATCCGGCTTTGTGCAGCGTCGGCCAGAAGCGATTGCCCGGACGTCCGAAGTGCTGCTGCACGGCCGCGGTATAGAGACCGGGGTTGATGCCGCAAAACAGCACATCGAGCCCGTCGGCGATGACGTCCGGCAGAGTCTTGCCCGCGGCCTCCGCGAGTTGAGCTGGAGTCGGCTTCAGAAGTTCAGCGCCAGTCCGCCGATGTACTTCTTCGAGCGGCCTTCGGGAGTCAGCGTGTCGATGAGGTACGGCGAGTTCTCCGCGCGCGCGAGCTCGAGCCCGAGGAGCAGCTTGATGTCGATCGGGAGGTAGAGCGACTGCGCCATGCGCACGTGAATGCGCTCGGAGCGATAGTCGTCTTCCCCTTCGCCGCGCGGCTGCTGAATGTCGCGATACGAAACCGCGATCGTCGTGCGCGTCGGATTGAACGTCGACTGCAGATCGCCCGTGACGTAGACCTTCTCGCGTGCGAGCGCGTTTGGATCACTCGACGCTGCGCTGCCCGCGGTCGTCGCGACGTCGATGGCGAAGCGCTTGCCGAATGCCTTGCGATACGCGACGCGCACGTCGCGGCGGACATCGCCCGCGTCGACTTCGAGTCCGTCCCAAAATTGATTTTCGGCGTCGGTGAACACCATGCGCACCGGCGCGTCGACAGCCGTGACGGTCGCGACCGCGGAGAAGCGATTGCTCTCGTCTTTGCCCGACACGAAGCCTACCGTGTACGCGTACTTCGGCAGAATGCGTCCGTCTTCGGACCAGAACACGATGCTCGGAATGAGCAGCGTCGTCGTGTCGCGATCCAGCACCTTCACCATCGCGGAGCCGATGACCGACGTGTTCTCGGTCAGCTTCCACTCCGCTCCCGTGCGCGGCGCCCACTCCTGCCCCTGCATGCCGATGCGGCTGGCCATGCCGTAGTGCACGATCAGCGACGGAACGAGTGCGAGCGTGCCGTTCGCCGAAACGTCGGCGACGCGGAACCGATCCTCGCTCGTACCGACGCTTTCCTGCGCGACGCGGAACGTCACGCCAAACTCGTTGCGGCGCGTCGAGACGATCGGCACGTCGCTGGCGATCTCGATGAGATTCGATTCGTCCGCGGTCTCGCGGAAGAGATTGTCCTGTTCGAAGTAGCGGACCTGCACGCGCGACCCGGCGCCGCTCTGCCACTCGAAGTTGTGTGCGCGGACGTCGGCCTGGCGCTCGTCGGAGGGATCGGCGTAAAGCCACGAGCTCTGCGTCGAGGCGACGCGATACGACTCGGTGTCTTTGCGCAGCTCGACGGACATCACCGCGGACTCCGCGATCGGCGGGCCGAAGCGAACGCTGTCGGTCGGATCTTCGAAGCGCTGCATGTTCGCGCGGGCGCCGACCTGCCAGGAGGAATCGCCGAGGCGGGTGGAGACGCCGACGGCGGTCTGCGCGAAGGCCGGGCTGGCGGTCTGATTGGCGACGCCGGTCAGCGAGAGCATCTCGGCGCGGAAGCGCGGGATGTTCTCATCGGTCGTCGCGGCGACTTCCGGCTCGGCCATCGCGAAGTCGAGCTCGCGCAGAACGTCCGGAGGGAGTGAACCGCGGAGCTCCCAGATTTCCTGATTGGCGCTCTTCCGTGCGGACTTCTTATCGGAGTCGAGGCGCAGCGTGACTTTGTGATCCGCGCGCGTCGGAAGAACGGTGGCGATCGCAGGGACGAAGCCCTGCTTGACCGCGATGATCTTGTAGATGCCGGTGCGCAGCGTCGGCATCACAAAGGAGCCGTCGTGCGCCGTGTAGGTCTGCGTGGCGTTGAAGTCTTCGAGGTTCAGCGCGATGACGAGCGCATTCGCGAGCGGATGGGCTGCACCGCTCACGGTCCCGAGAACTTTGAGGGCTGCAGGGAGCGGAGACTCGGAGCGAGCGGGCAAAGCGAGGCCCGCAATGACGGCTGCGACCGCAAGAGCTCGAAACCGGCGCATAAACCTCCTCCGTCGTTCTCTACCGTCCATGGAAACGCCGCCCCCGGCCACCTCGCATTCCCTCGCCGGCGACGCGCCGGCGGAAGTTGATCGCAGGATGGTACACCCGCAGGCACGCAAGACGAGCCGGGCGTAACACTAAGGTTGCCGGCCGGCACGGCCTCAGTCCCGCACGCGATGCACGCGGAGCAGATTCGTTTTCGCGCGCTGGTAGATCGGCGAGCCCATCAAAATCACGAGGCGATCGCCGGGGCGGACGATGTCTTTCGCGAGGAGGAACTCGTCGACTTTATCGACGATCTGCTCGTGATAATCGCCCGTGTCGCGGAGCACGAACGGCTGCACGCCCCACAACAGATTCATGCGCCGCGCGACCCAGCTCGACGGCGTGAGCGCGATGACCGGGACCTTCGGGCGGAACTTCGACATCAGCCGCGCGGCGAAGCCGGTCTGCGTGAAAACGACCAGATACTTCGCATCGAGCTGCTCGGCCGCGTAGTTCGCCGCGCCCGCGAGTGCGTCGGTGAACTCGTCCGCCTCGCTGATCTTGCGGAACGGCTCGCGCTCCCACTCGTGGCTGACGTGATGCGAGTTCGACTCGGCCGCGAAGACGATGCGCGACATCATCTGCACGGTCTCGACCGGGTACTTGCCCGACGCGGTCTCCGCCGAAAGCATGACCGCATCCGATCCATCGAAGATCGCATTCGCAACGTCCGACGCCTCGGCGCGAGTCGGACGCGAGTTGGTCGTCATCGACTCGAGCATCTGCGTCGCGGTGATCGCAAAACGTCCCCAGCGGCTTGCCCGCGCGAGGATTTTCTTCTGGATGATCGGGACGGCTTCGGGCGGCAGTTCGACGCCAAGGTCGCCCCGGGCGACCATGACGCCATCGCTGACCTCGAGGATCTCGTCGAGATTGTCGATGGCCTGCGGCTTCTCGAGCTTCGAGATGACCTGCAGCTCGTTGCCGCCGTGCTGATGGAGCAGCTCGCGCAGTCCGACGATGTCCGACTTGCGACGGATGAACGACGCCGCGATGTAATCGAGTTGCTGTTCGACCGCGAACTTCACGTCCTCGCGATCTTTGTCCGTGATCGCAGGGACGGTGAGTTCGGAGTCGGGGAAGTTCATCCCCTTCTTCGACGAGATCGGCCCGCCGTGCACGACACGCGTCGAGACGAGCTTCTTCTCGACGGACGTGACAACGAGCTCCACGAGACCGTCGTTGATGAGGATGCGATGTCCGGGCTGCACTTCGTCGGGCAGCGCGGTGAAGGGCGTCGAGACTTTCTGCGCGTTGCCGAGTTGCGCTTCGGTCGAGATGAAGAACTGCTGGCCGTCCTGGAGTTGAATGACGCCGTCGACGTCGCCGATGCGCAGCTTCGGACCTTGAATGTCGCCGACGATCGGGATGTAGCGGCCGAGCTCCGTGGCGACGTCGCGAATGGTGGCGACGACGCGGCGATGGTCGTCGTGTTTCCCGTGGGAGAAGTTGAGGCGGAACGCATCGACGCCGGAGGTCAGCAGGCGGAAGATCATCTCTTCGCTGTTGCTTGCGGGGCCGAGCGTCGCGAGGATTTTCGTGCGGCGCATAATTCGCCGCGAGTCTATCAACGATGCGACACCTGCAACCGATCGTGACCACTCACCTCTTCGCGCCGCTCAACGCCGAGCTCGTCGCGATGCTGCGCACGCTCACCGAGGAGGAGTGGTCGCGTCCGACCGTCGCCGGTTCATGGACGGTGCGCGACGTCGCCGCGCATCTGCTCGACACCTGCATGCGCCGCCTGTCGATGGATCGCGACGGCTACGCGCCTCCGCTGCCTCCCGACGCATTCGCGAACGGTCTCGGCGCGTTCATCAACAACGCGAATCGCGAAGGCGTCGAGTGGCTGCGCCGCCTGAGCGCCCCGATGCTCACGGACCTGATCGAACGCTACGGCCAACAGATGGCGGAGTTCTTCGCATCGAAGGATCCGAACGCGCCCGCGCGCTGGGCAGTGTCGTGGGCCGGCGATGAGTCATCGCCGAACTGGTTCGACATCGCACGCGAGCTCACGGAACGCTGGCACCATCAGCAACAAATCCGAGACGCGGTCGGACGTCCGCCGCTGTTCGACTCGCTCGCCCCAGTGATCGCGACGTTCGTGCGCGCCCTGCCGCACACGTATCGCGACGTGACCGCCCGGGAAGGTTCGACGATCGTGCTACGCATCATCGAAGAAGGCGCCGGCACATGGACACTCAGCCGCGAAGCAACGACGTGGACGCTTTACGAAGGCGAGCCGGAGTCACCGACGACGCGAGTCACGATGCGCGGCGACGCCGCGTGGCGCATCTTCACAAAGCAGCCAATCGACCCGCAGGCCACGATCGAAGGCGATGCATCGCTCGCTCGCCCGCTTCTCGGCATGATCGCGA
>DASVNL010000605.1:0-13424 GCA_036383875.1 Thermoanaerobaculia bacterium | reverse complement strand
ACTCGAAGCGCTGCGCGCGTATCGGCTGCTCGATGGGTCGCCGCGCCAGCGGGCGAGGGTGATCGACTCAACGCCGATTCAGGATGAGCATCGCGCGTGGGTGCGCTGTCTCGCGCCGACACCGCGCGATGAGGCGACGATCACGCAGGCGGGCATCTGCTATCGCAACGCGATCGAGAAGAAGAAGTCGGCGGAAACCTTCGAGCAGGCAATCGAGGATCTCGCGGTAGCGATCATGCTCGACGGCGTCGAGGCGGTCGACAAGAACGTCTACGTGCGCGGTTGGGGCTACGACCGCTACTTCCCCCGCTTCGAGCTCGCCGACCTCCTCGCCCGCCTCGGCCAGTGCAAATCCGTTCATCTCGAACTGCGCGATCCCGAATCGAAAGCGACGAACGCGATGCGCAACGAGATCTACAAACGCTGTCCGCCCGGCCCGTCCGATCGCAACTCAGTGCTCTTCGATACGGCTCGCGGTGCGATTCCACCCGAGCTGTTTCACACCGGCCGTTCCGATCACCACGGCGCCCGAAGCGTCGACGGTATATCCGAGCTTCTTCCGCCATTCGCGCCACCGCTCGCCTGGAGTGACATCGCGCTTTACTGAGGTCGCGGCCGAGCTCCACACGCGAATGTCTTCCGGCGCGCGCGTGAGGATCAGGTTGTTCAGCCACAGCGCGGCATCGGGAGCGGGGAGTTTGCTCGCGCTCACGAGCGTGTCGCTCTTGCCGCGCTCATCGACGATCTCGACGATCCCGTCATGCGCGATGACCGCGCGTCCGTCGATGGAGAGTGAGATGGAGTGAAGGTCGCGGATGTAGAGCTGCGTACGTTGTTGCGAAGGATAGAAGGTCACGCTGCCGTCGTTCCAGACAACAACTGCTCGGCCTGCGCGCGCAGCGATGCCCTTTGCTTCCTCGCCGAGCTTCGTGGTCTGACCGGTGTCGTAGTCCCAGATTGCTGCAGACCCTTGCGCGGTCAGCACGGTCACGCACGTTTTGCATGGCCCGAACGCGACATCCGAGACTGCGCCCAACGTGAACTCCGCCGTGTCTTTCTGATTCACTTGGAGCATCAAGAAAGGTTCTACATCGAGCCCGGCGACGAAGCGGTCGTTCGACGTGTCGACGGAGGTCGCATCATTCGAGAGTGGGACCGACCCGATGGGCGAAGAGGGAACGCCCAGGTCCCAATTAACGAGCCGGCCACTCTCGCCGACTGTATAGACGCTCGACTCGTCTTCAAATGCCGCGTCCTTCACATACTCGCCGATGTCGAGCTTCGTGCTCGGACAATCCCATCCGCTCTTGCAGTGCAGAACGTTCGCGCCGGCCATGATCGTGTTCCCCGACGCCGCGAACGCCTCGCCGGTGATTGGCTCGCTGAAACGAAGCGTCGTGATCAATCGCTCGTATCGACGCGCGTCGTATTCTTTGCGCGCATCATCGAGCAGTGCGTTGCCGCTTTTGAGCGATGCGAGCGCGGCGAGGATCAACCCTTGATCGGCGACTCGCGAGCGCTGGTCCTTCAACTTCTTTGCGGCTTCGACTTCGATGGCGGCGCCGCGCTTTGACCAATACTTCTCCGCCATCGAGTCGCGAAAGAACCACGTGCTCGCATACGCGTCGCGCATCGCTTCGTCCGTGTTTGCGCGCTGCAGTTTCCGCACGTTCATGAACGCGAGGATCAGAACCAGGACTGCGACGATCGCAGCGATCCCCACGATGATGCGGCGTCGTGGCTTGCGCACGATCACCGGCGTCGTCGGACGCTGATCGAGAGCGGCGACGGCGTCCTGCAGATCGATCATCAGCTTGGGCGTGTCGTTCTTCGAGCGCCACTCCAGGCATTGCAGATCCGCGAAATCGCCGAGTGGCACGTCTTGATCGGTGCGCACAGGGATGAGCAGCGGCTTGCCGGTCGTCTCGATGCGCTTCCACACGCGCTCGAGCTCCTTGTGCACGAAACTGTCGCTGCGCATCGCAGGCGCGGAAAGCAGCAACACGAACGCATCGCACTTGTCGATCTCGCTATCGAGCAGATCGTTCCAGTCGACGCCGAGGTTGATGTCCGTGTCTGCGAAGACTTCGTGACCTTCGCGCGGGAGCGCGTACTTCATCGACGCCACGAGCCGCTGGCTGGCCTTGTCCGCTCGCGCGTACGAGACGAAGAATCGGACACCGCTGGTCATGCTGTCGTTTCATCTTAACGCCCGGATAGACTGAAGCGATGATGCCGCCGTCACTCGTCGTCGATGACCTCATGTTGCGCGCGTTGCGCACCGGCGACGCGGAAGCGTGGCATGCGTACCTCAGCGATCCGCTGGTCATCGAGCGGACGAGCTACGACGAGCTGTCGCTCGACGACGTGCGCTCGCTGATCGCGCGCAACATCGACGGCTACGCGAAGCGCGAATCGTTGCGCTGGGCGATCACGCGGGACGACGTCCTGATCGGCACGGCGGGGTTTCGTGTGTGGTCGCCGCGGCAGCGCAGCGCGGAGCTCGCGTACGACATCGCGCGTGCGGAGTGGGGGCGAGGCGTGATGACGCGTGTCGTCGCGACGATCGTCGATTGGGGATTCGCGAACATCGATTTGAATCGCATCGACGCGGTCGCGCGCATCGACAACATCGCCTCGCATCGCGTGCTCGAGAAGTGCGGCTTCGAACGCGAAGGCGTGCTGCGCAAGCTGCGCGTGTGTCGCGGCGTGCCGTTCGACTTCGCGTTGTACGCGCGCGTGACTTAGTGTCGCGAGTAGCGCCACTTCGCGGCGAGTGCGCCGCCGACGAGTCCGAAGAAGTGCATCGTCCAGGAGAAGAACTCGCGAGGCGCGAGTGCGAAGACGACGGAGCCTGCGTAGACCACCGCGACGGCGATCGAGATCAGGAATGACGACAGGCGGTGGTCGTAGATCGAGCGGACGATGAGGAAACTCATGAAGCCGAGCACGACGCCGCTTGCGCCGATGTGTTGCGCGGTGCGGCCGAAGAGCCACGCGCCGAGGCCGGAGGTGAGCATCGTCACGAGGATGACGAAGATCAGTTCTTCGGGACCGCGCATCGCGATGACGATGCCGAGGATGAGGAGCGGGACGGTGTTGGCGAGGAGGTGATCCCAGTCCGCGTGCACGAGGGGCGCAACGAGGATGCCCGAGAGTCCGGACACGTGACGCGGGATGATGCCCATGCCCGCGACGGAGACGCCGTCGTTGTCGAACGAGTCGATCGCGCGCACGAACCAGATCAGCGCGACGAGCACGAGCAGCAGCAGGATTCCGTTCTTCGCCTTCGTCATTTCGTCAGACCACATCCACGACGACGATCGTCAGATCATCGACGTCCGTATCGCGATCGCGCCACGCCGTGACCGCGTCGATCGCGGCATCGGCCGCGTTCGCATTTTCGCGCAAGACGGTTTGCAGTCGCTCATCGCCGAACTGTTCGCCGCGTGCATTCGTCGCCTCGACGAGTCCGTCCGTCCACGCGACGATGCGATCCCCGCATTCGAGCGCGATCTCCTCCGCGACGTAACTCACGTCGCCGAAGCGGCCGAGGAGCACGCCGTGCGCACCGGCGTCGCGAAAGGTTCCGTTGCGCAACAGCAGCGGCGGTGCGTGTCCGGCGTTCGCGACGCGCAACGTGTTCGAGCGCATGTCGATGTGCAGGAACGTCGCGGTGACGAGCGTGCGTCGCACTTCGCGTTTCAGTGTGCGATTGAGCTGCTGCAGCATCGATGCTGGATCGGACGCGAGCGCCTGTTGCGACGACACTGCGATCTTCACCATCGACGCGATCAACGCGGCGGGCACGCCGTGACCCGCGACGTCGGCGACGAGCACGCCCGTACTTTGTTCGTCCGTCGCGACGAAGTCGTACACGTCGCCGGCGACGGATGACGCGGGGACGTAGCGCGCGGCGAAGCGCAGTCCCGCGATCGACGGCATCGAGGCGGGGAGGATCGAACGCTGGATCTCGCGTGCGGTCGCGAGCTCGCCTTCGATCGCCAGTCGATCACGCTCGCCGCGCAGGAAGGCCTGCACCGCGGCGTATCCGAGCGCGGCGACGAAGACGACGAAGCCGGGCGTCTCGTTGATGTTCTCGAACGCGTGGATGCCGAGCGAGCCGAGGTTGTTGGCGAGGGCGAAGAGCAGAAAGACGATGGCGCCGATCGAGATGACGCGCAGTCCGTGTGTCTGTTGCGGACGCGCGATGAAGAGGTTGAGCAACACGTTCGCGCCTCCGGCGATGACGATCACGTTGTTCACGAAGCGCAGGCTCTCCGGTTGTTGCGTGATGAAGTCGGAAACGAGCGCGATCGGCGCGAAGATCGCGAAGAGCCAGACCTGCCAGTACAGCGAGCGCTTCCAGCCGTCGCCGACGAACTCACGCGCGAGCAGCCAGCCCGGCACGTTGATCAGGTACGTCAGCGCCGCGCGCGCGAACTCCGCCTGGCGCAACGAGAAGCCGAGCGTGACCGGCAGATACGAGTCGGCGATCGCGCGCAGTCCGTACAGCGTCGTGAAGACGCCGAACCACAACAGCGCTTTCGCGTTCGCGCCGCGACGCAGTCGGGAGATGCCGAACGACATCAGCCCGACGCTGATCAGCAGCGCGGCGAGTCCGAGGTCGTAGATGTCGTCGCGAAAGGGATCGAACACGGTCAACTGCAACGCACGCGGGACGTCGGCGCGCGGCGCGATCGTCGGCGAACCGCCGAACAGCGGCGGGCGTTCGCCCTGCGCGATGCGCACGTAGAGCCGCTTCCCCGCGGCGCCCGGCGGAAGCGCGACGTCGTGCAATCGCAGGCGGCTGCGTGCGGCGGGCTCGCGATACGAATAGAAGCGTTGCTGCTCGGCGAAGAGATCGAACGCGCCTGCGTACGAACGAAACACGAGATGCGCGTCCGCGGGCATATCGGCCGGAAGGTTGGTGCGGTACCAGAGCTCGAGCTCCGGATGTTCGCCGACGTCTTCGGCCCACGCGGCGTCGTCGCCGGGCGGCGTCGTGCGAGGCGTGGTGTGCACGTATTGCCAGCCGGCGGACAGCTCGAAGATCGCCAGCGTGAGGAAGAGCGCGCGCAGGATCACGCGGCGATTATCATCGCAAGCATGCTCAACTACATCTGGTTCGGACTCATGGCCATTGCCGTCGTGGTGGCCGCGTTCAACGGAACCGCCGAGGCGGTGTCGAAGGCGGCCATCGATTCGGCGAAGACCGCTGTCGAGATTGCGATCGGTCTGATCGGCGTGATGACGCTGTGGCTCGGCGTGATGCGCGTCGCCGAAGCGGGCGGACTCGTGACGATGCTCGGGCGTTTGTTGCGGCCCGTGCTGCGCCGCGTGTTTCCTGAAGTGCCGTCGGATCATCCCGCGGCCGGCTCGATCGTCTTGTCGATCGCCGCGAACATGCTCGGCCTCAACAACGCCGCGACGCCGTTCGGCATCAAGGCGATGGAAGAACTGCAGACGTTGAATCCGAACAAAGACGTCGCGACGAACGCGCAGGTCACGTTCATGGCCCTCAACACCGCGGGCGTGCAACTCGTCCCCGCGACGATGATCGGCGTGCTCGCCGCGGCGGGATCGAAGAGTCCGACCGCGATCATCAGCACGTCGATCATCGCCACGTTCATCGGCACGATCGCCGCGCTGATCGCGACGAAGTTCCTGCAGCGCTTCTATCCGACGGCGCCGCCGCCGGTGGTCGCGGACGCGGAGGTGGGCGAGTGATCCGCGAGTTTTTCAATCAGGTTTCGGTCTGGGCCATCCCGTTTCTGCTCGTCGTGATCCCGCTGATCGCGATGATCCGGAAGGTGAAGGTGTACGACGTGTTCGTCGACGGCGCGAAGGAAGGCTTCGACGTCGCGGTGAAGATCATCCCGTTCCTGGTCGGCATCCTCGTCGCGATCGGGATGTTCCGCGCATCCGGCGCGATGGATCTCCTGACGTCCGCACTGCGGCCACTGATGGCGTCGACGGGATTTCCCGCGGAGCTGTTCCCGCTCGCGATTCTGCGCACGCTCACCGGCAGCGGCTCACTCGCGCTGACGACGGATCTGATCACGACGCACGGCCCGGATTCACTGATCGGACGCATGGCCGCAACGATGTACGGCAGCAGCGAGACGACGTTCTACGTGCTCGCCGTGTATTTCGGCGCAATCAGCGTGACGCGCACACGCCACGCGGTTCCCGCGGCGCTGATCGGCGACATCGTCGCCGCGATCGCGACGGTTGCGGTGTGTATGTGGATGTTTTGATTCGGTTGGCGGTTGACGGTTGGCAGTTGGCGGGAGAATCCGTGGCGGGCGGCGGCTTCCCGCCAACCGTCAACCGCCAACCGCCAACGGTCTAGGCCGTCCACGCGGCTGAAACCGTATACGTCCCATCCTGCGCGGCTTCGACTTCAACCTTGACCGCGCCGTCGTCGATGAAGTCCTGGACGACGCGGCCGACGTTCATGGCGGGGACGTTCGTGATCGATTGCATGTCGTTTCACCTCACGGGATCGAGAGCGCGACAACGGCGTTGGCGCGCAGCTGGCGGTATTGATCGCTGTTGAGAAAAACGGCCACGGTGGTGTCATCGGCGTTCGTGGCCAGCCACTGACGGAGTCGGTCGCGATTGGCGGAGTCGCCGTCGATCCACGCGCGAATGCGCGCGGTGTTCTGATCCGTCCCAAAATTCACGACCACGCCCGACTGCACGTCTTCGCCGGACACGCGTGCGTGTGTCGGCAGTGGAGGGCCGAGGTGACCGTCGGCGAGGATCTGGCGATCGAAGGCGAGGAAGCCGATGACGAGCGGGCGAGGGAAGGTCTCGTTCATCGCCACAGCGCGACTCGACACCGACGCGACCTGCACCGATCCGCCCGGCGTCGCGGAGGACACGCTCTGCGAGAGGCTCTGCACGATCTGCGAGTAGTTCGACGCCGCGTTCACGGCTTCGTTGGTCGGACCGGCGTCGAAGAGCTGCGGCGACTTGACCGTCGCACCGGCATCGAGGCGTCCGCCGCGCGACTGATTCGAGATCAGCGAGACGTTCACGCCGCCCGCGACGTACACGCGATAGACGACGCGCACGTAGTTGAACTCTTCCTTCGTCTTGCCGCGGCGCGACGTCGTCGTACGCGGGGCGTACTGTTTCAGGAAGTCCTGATTCGCGACCGCCCACGTCTCGATCTGCGGCGCGAGGGTGGTGATTGGGAGCCCATACGTCGACGCTCCGCTGATGTTGACCGTGCCGTACGCGTCAGCGGTTTGCAGCAGGCTCAGTCCAACCGGCACGGACTGAATCGGAATCGCGAGCGACGCGCCGCTGCCGGCCTTGATCTGAAACGTGTACGAGGGGAACGCCGCGCCCGGCGCGACACTCCACTGCGTGAATGGCGCGGCGGTCGGCGCGGGCGTCGGGAACTGCCACTGCTTCGGCAGCGTGCTCTCGTCCGTCACCGAGTACGCGCCGTTGTAGAACTGCTGCCAGCCCGTCGGCTGCAAACGCGCGATGACGTTGTCGAGCGGCAGGAAGCCGTCTTTCTCGAGGTTCTTCACTTCCTCCTCGAGCGGCGTCGACACGAGGAAAATATCCCCGACCTGCAAATCCTCGGTGAGCGGATACGCCGGCAACACCTGGCTCGCGCGAATCGTCAGACACCAGTCCTTCGCCACGCGCGACAGCTCGTTCGCCTTCTTCTTGTCGAGGCTGCGGCAGGCGAGGCAGAGAACGGCCACGAGTACCGCGAGAACACGCATTTTCATGGGGACGGACCTCCGGAAATGGAGTCTACTTCTTCGTCAGGAAGTACACCAATACTCCGACTGCCACCGCGATCGCCGCTGCGAGAAAGTTCTGCATGCTGAGCGTGAAGAAGAACGCCAGCGAGATCAGCACGCCGAGAATCGGCACGATGATCGGGATGCGAAACGTCGACTGCGAGTTCTTACGGAGGAACGGCACGGCCGCGCTCGTGACGAGATACGTCGACAGTCGCGCCGTCGCCGACATGAGCGCGAGTTTCGCGAACGAACCGCCGAGTGCGAGCGCGAGCGCGACGGTCGCGTGAATCAGGATCGCGACGGTCGGCGTGTGAAAGCGCGGATGCACGTACGACAGCGGGCCGCCGCGACGATCGCGCGCGAGTGCGTACAACATGCGCGATCCTTCGAGCATCGTCCCGGAGTTCGTGCCCGCCATCGATAACAGCGATCCGACCGTGACGATGATCGCGCCGATCGGACCGATGAGCACTGCGGCCGCGGATGCAATCGGCGTCGCGGTCTGCGAGAGATCGGGGAGCGCGGACATCGCGCCGAGCTGCGCGAGCGCGTAGATCGCCGCGATGATGAGGATGCCGGCGAGCAGCGCGATTGGCAGATCGCGGCGAGGGTTCTTGTACTCGCCCGCGGGAACGCCGAGGTTTTCAAAGCCGGCGTACGCGAAGAGGAGGAAGAGCGCGGCCGAGTTCCAGTCGGTCGTCGCGGGAGGCATCGTCCACGAGCCGGGGATCGGATTCGACTTCCATGCGACGAGCGCGAGGATGATGAAGCCGACGAGCGGCAGCAGCTTGCCGAGGGTGAAGACGTAGATCGAGGCGGCGCCGTACTTCACGCCGAGGAGATGGATGATCGCGAGGATCAACACGAACGACACGATCACCGCGACGCGCGGCCAGCCGACTTTCAGTCCGGGCGACAGCAAGCCGACCGCGAGCACGAAGCCGTTCGACAGCGACGCGAGCGAAGTCACGCGTGCGATCCAGTTCATCCAGCCGGTCTCGAATCCGATGAAGTCGCCGAACGCCGTCTTCGCGTACAGATACGCACCGCCCGGTTCCGTGAAGTGACTCGCCGCCTCGGCGAAGCACAACGTCAGGATGAACACCGGCACCGCGAACAGCAGCGGCGCCCAGAGTGAGAACGGTCCGAGCTTCTGGAACATCTCGGTGGGGAGGAGAAACACGCCGGAGCCGACGACGGCGTTGATGCACATCGCCACCAGACCCCAGAAACCGACTGCGCGGACGAGCTCACCGGTTGGCTTTTGCATCACGTTTGTAGCCTCTCCCTCGAATCGATTTTCCGGGTAGTGCGCCGGTCATTTGACCGTCGCGGAGCACGGGGACGCCGTTGACGACGACGTCGGTGATGCCTTCGGAGAAATGATGCGGGTCTTCGAACGTGGCCCGATCGCGCGCGGTCGCGGGATCGAAGACGATGACGTCCGCCTTCATGCCCGGCCGCAGGATGCCGCGATCCTGAAAGTTCACACGCGCCGCGGCCTGCGACGTCATCTTGCGCACGGCCTCTTCGATCGAGAAGAGTTTCTGATCGCGCGCGTAGAAGCCGAGGACGCGGGCGAACGTGCCGTAGGAACGCGGATGCACGGCGGTGGCGTTCGCGCGATCGCGTGCAGTCGGCGAGCTGCCATCCGATCCGACCGACACCCACGGCGTCTGCAGCGCGAAGCGCACGTCGTCTTCGTTCATCGAGAAGAAGATCACGCGCGGCGAAGGATCGCTCGCTGAGAAGAGCGCGATCAGCGCCTCGTCGGCCGGGACGTTCATCGCGTCTGCGATCTGTTCGATGAACATCTTTTCGTATTGCTTGTGCGCGGGGCTGAAGATTTGTGTGATGTAGATCCCGCGATCTCCGCGACGCGCCACCTGCGCCCGCAACGCCTCGGCGATCCGCGCGCGGTCATCGGGATTGAGCAGGCGCTGACGGAAGTCGTCGTAGCCGCCTTCGAGCGCCCAGTCGGGTGCGAGCGTGCTCAGTCCCGTGCCCGATGCGACGTACGGATACACGTTCGCCGCGACGTCGAGTCCGGTCGTGCGCGCCTCGGCGATGCGCCCGATGATGTGCGGCATCTTTCCCCAGTTCGGACGGCCGCCGATTTTGAGGTGCCAGATGTTGACGGGGATGTTCGCTTCGCGGCCGATGCGGAACGCCTCGTCCATCGCGCTGTCGATGTTGTTGCCTTCGTCGCGCATGTGGGTGAAGTAGACGCCACCGTACTTCGCCGCGACGCGCGAGAGGTTGATGATCTCCTCGGTGGTCGAATACATCGCTGGCACGTAGATGAGCGACGTCGAGACGCCGATCGCGCCGTCGCGCATCGCCTGATCGACGATGCTTTCCATCTCCTTCATCTCGTCCGCGGTGGGCACGCGATTGATGTCGCCGATGACCATCTCGCGTGGATTCGACGCGCCGACGAGCATCGCGAAGTTGAGCGCGGCGCCTTGCTGATCGAGCTGGTCGAGAAAGTCGCCGAGCGTGGCCCAGGTCTGTCCGGCGCGGACCTTCTCGCGGTTGACGGGACCGGGGGAGAAGCCCTCGCCCGCGACTTCGGTGGTTACGCCCTGGCGGACTTTGGCTTCGAGCTGCGGATCGACGATCGCGGTGGTTTGGGACCAGCCGAGGAGGTCGATGAAGCCGGGGGAGACGGCGCGGTCTCGAGCGTCGATGGTGGATTTCGCGGGAGTGTCGCGCAGGTCGCCGATGGCGACGATGCGGTCATTCTGAATGGCGACGTCGCCGCGAAACCAGGGCGTCCCGGTTCCGTCGATGATCCGGCCGTTCACGATTTTGAGATCGAGCATGGCAGTCGAATTGGGCTTCGGAGTGGTCGCGCAGCCGGACAAAAGCATGGCAGCAAAAATGGCAAACATCGTGGCAATACGAGCGGTACCGGTCATTCCATGCCTCGAACCAATTCGTCGATCTCCTGACGCGCGCGGATCACGCGGGCGTCTTCGCCGTCGACGAGAATTTCCGGTGGAAGCAGGCGCGCGTTGTAGTGCGAGGCCATCGAGAAGCCGTACGCGCCGGCGTCGCAGAATGCGAGCAACTCGCCGACGCGCACGCGATCGATCGGTCGCGTCACGACGTGACCTTCGGTGCGCGTGAACACGTCGCCGGATTCGCAGATGTTCCCCGCGACGACGAGATCCTCGCGAGGAATCGACGGATCCCAGCTCTCGCGCAGCGAGCCGTCCTCGCCGTTCGACGCGTTGAGGATGTGGTGGTACGCGCTGTACTTCGACGGACGCGCGAGGTGATTGAAGCCCGAGTCGACGCCGATCCATTCGACGCCTGCGCTGACGCGCTTCGACGTGGTGCGCGCCAGCAGCGTGCCCGACTGCGCGACCATGTAGCGTCCGGGCTCGAGGATCGCGGTGAGGTCGCGCGCACGCATGAACGCGCCGGCGATGTGCGTCAGCTCCGCGCCGTACTCGGCGATCGGAAACTCCGGCTCGCCCGGTTTGTACGGTGTCGAGATGCCGCCGCCGAAGTTGATCCACTTCAGATCGCGGAAGCCCGGCGCGAGCTCGAGGAGTTGCTTCGCTGCCTGAATCAGCGGAGCAGGCGAGTCGACGCCCGAGCCGATGTGCGCGTGCAGTCCGACTAGCTTGCGTCCGGCGTCCTCGACGAGCATGCGTGCGCTGTCGACCTCGGCGAGGTCGATGCCGAACTTCACGCTGCCGCCGGCGGTGACGACGTCCGCGTGATGACCCGCGCCGACGTCCGGGTTCACGCGCAGCGCGATCGGATTCTCGAGGTCGAGACTGAGCACGCGATCGATCTCCGACATCGAGTTCACGTTGATTACGATGTACGGACTGGGGATCGAGCGCAGGTCTTCGTCCGAGACGTTCGAGCAGGTGAACCAGATCGCGTCCGCCGGATAGCCGGCTTTTCGCGCGAGGAAGATCTCGCCCGGCGATACCGCGTCGCAGCCGAACCCGTGCTCGCGAATCAGTCGCAGGATCGAGAGGTTGCTGTTCGCCTTCATCGCGTAAAACGGCTGGAACGGCAGACCCTTGAACGCGTCGAGCACGCGCGCGGCCTGCCTGCGAATTACGCTGGCGTCGTAGACGTAGAGAGGGGTGCCGAATCGAGCGGCGAGCTCATTCGCAGCAATGCCGCCGATGTAGAGGAAACGGTCGCGATACTCCATGGCCGCGCGAGAGTGTACACGGCGTTGAAACGGATGCCGTCCGCGGCGCACTATCGGGCGTGCCGAACCTCCAGGGCCAGCTCGTGTTCATCGTGATCGCGGCCTACTTGCTCGCCGCGGTGATCACGATTCCGGCCCGCGCGATCCTGCGCCGCAGCGTGCACAAACTGATGATGCGCGCCGTCCCGCTGCCCGATGTTCCGCCTCGCGACCTGCGCGCGGAGGCGACTCCGCTGCGCGTCGAGATCACGCCGGCTCGCGACGTCGCGGTGAGTACGGATGCGACGTCGCTGCTCGCGTCGCTGCGACGATCGCGCGTGCAGTCTGCGCTCGTGTCGTTGCTTGCGGGATCGGTGGCGGCTGCGATTTTCGCGTATGGATTTTTGAGCGAAGACGGTGGCGGGACGATGAAGCAGTTCCTCGTCGTCTTCACCGCGTACCTCTGGCCCGTCGCGATCACGGTGTTCGCTGTTGCCGCGCGCACGCGCTTCGTGCGCGTGGTCGGACTCTTCGTCTGCGCGCTGCTCATCCTCGGCATCACCGCCGGCGTGTCCGGCAGCGTCGTCATCTTCGGCCTGAGCGCGTTCCCGACACTGGCCGTGCTGCTCATCCTCTGGCTCTCGCGCGCGCTCGCGCCGCTCGTCGCGTTGTTCGGCGCGATCGCCGTCATGGGATTGGTTCTCGCCACGAGCGTATTCGGACGCTCCAATCCATCGCTTGCGTGCAGCATCGCGATCCTCGTGGTCGTCGCCGGCGTCGCATGCGCGTGGATCTTCGTCGCGTTGCTCGTCGGCGCGTTCGAGCGAAAGTGGTTCGGCGATCTCTCGTTCGAGCTCGGCTTCCTCTGGGCGACGTTTGCGATCTGGTACATGCTCGTTCGCGGCTCGACTGCGACCTGGTGGTACGGCCTCGTCGCACTCGCCGCGTACACGGCGATCACGCAGATCGCATGGCGCGTACTGCGACTCGGCACGTCCGTCAACGCCGGCGCGAATCTGCTCGTGCTGCGCGTGTTCGATTCGAAAGCGCGAGGACGTCGCGTGTTCGCCGCGCTCGGGAGGATGTGGGATCCGGTGGGGCCGCTTCACTTGATTGCAGGGACGGACTCCGCCGCCGCGAACCTTGACCTGGCCGAGGCTTGGCGATTTCTGCGGATGAAGATCAAGTCGCTGTACGTGCGGAGCAAGGACGATCTCGATCAACGCATGGCCGCGCTCGACGTGAAGCCCGACGCCGACGGGCGCTATCGCACGAACGATTTCTTCTGCTACGCGCACACGTGGAAGCCGACGTTCACGCGGCTCCTCGATCGCTCGTACGCCGTGCTCGTCGACCTCGGCGGATTCACGAAGCAGAACGCCGGTGTGAGTTTCGAGATCGGACAGTTGCTCGCGCGCCGTCCACTCGAATCGATCGTGCTCGTCGCGAACGATCGCACCGACCTCGGCGAGCTCACGGCCGTGCTG
>DASVNL010000604.1:0-1944 GCA_036383875.1 Thermoanaerobaculia bacterium | reverse complement strand
GCGGCGCTGCTCTCCGCGGAGCTCTTCGCCGCGCACGACTTCGAAAGTGCCGTGCACTTCGAAGGCTGCCTGCCGGTCGAAGAGATCGCGAGCCGCGGCATCGAGACGCTGCGCTTCGGTCCGATGAAGCCCGTCGGTCTCGAACACCCGGAAACGAATGAGCGTCCGCACGCGGTGATTCAGCTTCGCAAGGAAGATCTGTCCGACGAGTACTTCAATCTCGTCGGCTTCCAGACGAAGATGAAAGTGCCGGAGCAGAAGCGCGTGATCGCGATGATCCCCGGCCTCGAGAACGCGACGTTCGCGCGCTTCGGCTCGATGCATCGCAACACGTTCATCAACGGTCCGAAGCATCTCCGCCCGACGTTCCAGACGAAGCAGGACGACCGCATCTTCTTCGCCGGACAGATCACCGGCGTCGAAGGCTACGTCGAGTCCTCTGCGGTCGGATTGCTCGTCGCGCGCTACATCGACGAGCTCTCACGCAACGGCGAAGCACGCCCGCTTCCGTATCACACGGCCCTCGGCGCACTCGGACGTCACGTCGCAGAGTCGTCGCCCGATCGCTATCAGCCGTCGAACGTGACGTGGGCGCTGATCGAAGACGTGGTCGGTCGCGTGAAGAAGATCGAGAAGCGCGAGAAACAAGTCGCGCGCGCGATTGCGACGATCGAACAGATCGCGTAGCGTGCGCGCAGTGAGTTCGCGCAACTTCGCCGCGATCGGTCTTCTCGCCGTGCTGACGCTGTACGGCGTGCGCACGTTGTGGGTCGTCACGAACGAGACCATCGGCATCGATTTCTACCAGCTCCGCGCGGGCGGCAGGATGGTCCGCGAGACGGACGACTTCTATTCGCCCGCGACGCGCGTGCGTATGGGCACGCTCTACCTGCAACAGGCGATGCGCGGCGGCAATCAGCGCGAGATCACGGTCGCGCAGATGTGCCGCGACTTGCGCGTGTTCGGCACGCCGCTGCTCTACTCCGCGGCGTCGCTGATGCGCGGCACGTACGAAGAGGATCTCATTCGCTATCGCGCGCTGATGTTCGTCTCGCTCATCACCGCGATCTGCATTCTCGCGATCGCGATGCGCATGGGACTCGTGACGACGCTCGCGTTTCTCGCCGCGCTCTTCACGACGTTCGGCGCGACGATCAGCGACGCCATCGTCGTGAACACGAATCCGGCGATGCTGCTCGTGCTCTCGATCGCGACGTTCTTCGTCACGCGGCGCCGCTTCGGCGCGGCCGGCGTGCTGCTCGCGCTGGCCACGGTCGTCAAGCCGAACATCCTCCCGGTCCTGCCGCTCCTCGGCGCCTTTCTGCTCGTACAGAAACGGCTGCCCGAACTGCGCAATCTCGTCCTCGGCGCGGCAGGCGGCACGATCGCGGGACTCGTCATCGGCTTCATTCCGTTCGGCACACCGACGATCTGGCTCGACTGGCTGAAGGCGTTTCGCGCGCTGCCCGATGACTACGTGCCGGTGCACGAGGGCAACATCGCGCTCGCGCGGATGGCCAAAGAGCTCGCGGGCGTGAACATCGCGATCCCGCTGATGATCGCGCTCTTCGCGATCACCGTGGCCATCGCGTGGAAATCGCGCTCACGCGTGCGCACCGACCTCGCCGCGATCGGCCTCGGCTGCGCGGTCTTCGAGCTCGGCAGCCCGCTCGTCTGGATGCACTACCTGCTGCTGATCATGCCGCTGTTCGCGTATCTGTTCCGCGACGCGACCGATGACGAATCGGAACGCGACGTGCGCGTGCGACAACTCGCAGGCGCACTCGCGTTCTTCATCCTCGCGCTCAATCCGTGGGGCGGCACGCCCGACATCGGCGTGATGCGCGTCGCGACGGCCGTGAACCTCGGCCTGCTGATTCTCTTCGTCGCAACGCTGCGCGACCTCGCGATCGCGCAGCGCGACTCAAGTCACTTGATCGCGTA
>DASVNL010000603.1:0-6164 GCA_036383875.1 Thermoanaerobaculia bacterium | reverse complement strand
CAGCGCACTTCTCTACGGCGCCACCGTCGACAACATCACGAACGACCCATCCGTGCAGGTGGTGATGAAGAAGTAACGACGCCACGTTCCGCGACCGAACGTGTCTCTCCTCTCGGTTCAGCAACTCCGAATCGAGAGGAGCGTCCGGGCGGTGAAACCGATTCGGGCCGATCCTCACGTCGGCGAAGTCGCGCGAGGTGACCTCGATGATCGTCGACGCGCATCGTCGGCAAGTTCCAGATGCTCATCGAAGTGAAGACCATCGGACTCGAACCGAAGGACGCGCACGCGAAGCAGGCCGTGGAGTGCTACGCGAACGAAGGCATTGAATGGGTCGCGAAGGCCGCCGGGAAAATGCTGCGTATCCGCAAGGACAAAGATGATGGCGATGACGACGCGAAGACCACGTCGCCCGTCGTTCCCGCACCGCCTCCTACCTGATCCACGCCGTCGCGATCTTGTCGCTCGCGATGGTGATGCGCATCCAATCTTCGATGGCCGCTTCTGCGCAGTCGCAGCTGGCGTTGTCGAGGTATTCGCGGATCAGGCGGACGTCGAACGTTCTGCGGATCACGAAGAGATCGCCTTCGGTCTTGATCTCGCCGATGTCTGTGCGGGTGTCGAGCACGCGATGATTGGCCGTGTCGATGAGAGCGAGGTCGAGGCGATCGAATTGTGGGCGCGAGTTGCGCGAGAGGAACAGCAGCACGCGATCGGGACCGGCGTTCATTGCCGTGAACGATGAACAGAGATTCGTGACGTCCGCGAGGGAGTGGCGTGCGGTGTAGAGCGCGGGTGGGAGCGCGATCGCGACGCGCTCTTCGCCGAAGACGAGCGTGAGCTTCATGTCGTCTTCGAATGCGTCGCCGCTCGACGATCGCGCGATGAGCTCGAACCCGCGACACGTATCGCGAATCTCCGCCGCCGGTGCCGGCATCTCCGCGTGAGCTGCCAAGCAAATGAGCAGATTGAGCGCGATGCGGCGGAACATCGGCGCGAAGTATGAGCGCTTTTCCGAGAGAACTCGTATTCGTGACCATTTCGTGCGTCGCGATCGCGCGACAATGCAGCTGCAATGCTGATCCGGATTGGCGCCGTCGTCTGCAGTGCTCTCCTCTCGCTCGCGACCTTCGCGCAGACCGTGGTCTCGCGATCCGGCGTGCCGCTCGACGCCGCGCCGAATCCGACCTCCGCGGCGATCATCGAGTTCCGCGAGCCGCTGCGCGTCGCGGCGAATGGCGATCGCAGCGCGGCGGTCGAGAGTCGCCGGCGCACATTGCAGGCCGACCTCGACGACCTCGCCGATCATCCGCGCGTGCGCCGGGTCTACGCGCACGCGTTCTCCGGCGCTGCCGTCACCATCTCGCCCGACGCGTGGGATGACGTCGCGAAGCTGCCGTACGTGAAGCGCGTCTATCCCGATCAGCCCGTGCACGCGTTCCTCTCGCAAAGCGTCCCGCAAATCGGCGCGCCGCTCGTGTGGGCATCGCACGGGACGCGCGGCAGCGGAGTCGTCGTCGCGGTGATCGACACCGGCGTCGACTATCGGCATCCCGCGTTGGGCGGCGGGATGGGTGCGGGATTCCGCGTGACGCGCGGCTGGGACTTCGTCAACGACGACGCCGATCCCACCGACGACAACGGACACGGCACGCACGTCGCCGGCATCGTCGGCGCGAACTCCGCGACGCTCACCGGCGTCGCGCCCGACGTGTCGTTCCTCGCATACAAGGTGCTCGACGCCGGAGGTCGCGGCGAAATGTCGGAAGTGATCGCGGCGATCGATCGCGCGCTCGATCCCGACGGCAACGGCGACACCTCCGATGCCGCCGACGTCATCAATCTCAGCCTCGGCGGTCCCGGCACGCCCGACGATCCCGTATCGAAAGCCGTCGAGAACGCGATCGCACACGGCGTGGTCGTCGTCGCGGCCGTGGGCAACGCATGGGATTACTTCACGATCGGCAGTCCGGCCTGCGCGCCGAACGCGATCAGCGTCGGCGCGTCGGAGCTCAGCGGCTCGATCGCGTTCTTCAGCTCGAAAGGTCCGAACACGCAGAGCTACTCGATCAAACCCGAAGTCGTCGCGCCGGGCGTGAACATCGTTTCGGCGGCGCCGGGCGGTAGCACGCGCGCGATGAGTGGAACGTCGATGGCCGCGCCGCACGTCGCAGGAGCCGCGGCGTTGCTGCTCGCGGTTCATCCCGACTGGACGCCGTCCGACGTGAAGTCCGCGCTCGTTTCGACCGCGGTCGATTTGCATGCCGAGGCGATGGAGCAGGGCGCGGGGCGCATCGACATTGCGGCGGCTGCGGCGTCCACGATCTTCCTGAATCCCGCGACACTCAGCTTCGGACTCGCGAACGTCGAGACGAACCTCTGGTCGCCGTCGCAGCAGGTGCGCATCACGAATCGCGGCGCGTCCGCGGTGACGCTCGCGAATCCGGTCCCGGGATCCGCGGCCGTTGCGATCCCGCAAGGCTGGGCGATCACGTCCGCAGGCACGACACTCGCGCCGGGCGCATCGATCGACGTGACGTTGTCGATGACGGTCGATCATTCAGCGTCGCTCTATCCAACTGCGGGCTCGCTCTCGTACGGCGGCTTCGTGACGCTTGCGGGCGCGCGGATGCCGTGGGCGTTCGTGAAGGCGTCACGCATCCGTGTACAGGTCGACGAAGGAACGCCGACCGCGTTCGTCAGCGACGATCATCAGCGCTATCGCGTCATCCCATCTGGCCCAAACGTCGCGGAGTCGATCCTGCCCGCGGGGATGTACGACGTCGTGACGTGGATCGCGCATCCGGGCGAGGGGCGACTCGCGGTGCGCGAGAACGTCGAGGTGAAAGGCACGGCGAACATCGACATCGCCACGAGCTCGCTGCAGCACACGATCACGCCGGCTGGCGTCGACGAGAAAGGCGTTCGTCTTTCTTCGCAGATTCGCAGCGCCGATCTCATCGCGTATCAGACCCGGCTGCGGCTCGTGTACCCCGAGGCGAATCTCAACAACTACTTCGACAGCGCGTTTCTCGATGTGTCGAAGTTTCGGATGAACGACATTCCGCCCACGTGGCAGGTGCTCATCGGCGAGTTTTATGAGAACGCGGAGTTGAACACGTCGTACGCCGTGCAGCACACGCCGCTCGTCGGAGTCAGTGCGAGCGCGACGCTCACCGCACCCGCGTTGCGCGAGCAGGCCGTGCGCGTCGTCGTCCCGCAGGAGAGCGACCTGCATCGCGTCGGCCTCGCCAACTCGAAACACGATCGCTATCCCGGCCGCAGACTCGTCGAGTCGTGGTCGCACGTCTTCAGCAACGTCGCCGGGAAGCAATGGACCGGACGCGTTTTCATGACGGCGGATGTGCATCCAACCTACGGCTTCTCGCCCGCGATCGGCATGCGCGGAACCGAGGGCGTGCTCGATGACTTCGAAGCGACGCCGCTGCGACTGTTCTCCGATGGCCGTAGTGCGGTCGTCTCCGGAGTGACGGCCGGTCCCGCGACGCAGTGGCATCAGTCCGGAACGACTGCGACGTTCGGCGGCGCGCCGATTCATCCGGAGATGGAGTTCATCGCGATCTCGCCGACGCAACTGCACGCGAACTTCTTCTTCTACGGACCGAATCGCGAGCGGCGCTGGCGCGACATCTACTCGACGCGGTGGGCGGCGTTCAATGGAGCGGGGCAGAACGTCGGCTCGGGCTCGCTCGACAGCTCGAATCTCCTCGTGACGATTCCGGCCGCGGGCGCGCTGCGACTCGAGATCACCAACGATCGCTCGCAAGTCGCGGGGCGGCCGGCGCTGGCGACGTATCGTTCGTGGACCGACACGACGCGCTTCGACTCGACGCCACCGTCGTTCTCCGCGTTGTCCGTGCAGAACGCGGCGGGCGATCAGCTCGACGTCGTGCCGGTCGGCACCGACGCGTGGTTGTTGTTCGGTCTCGTCGACTGGCACGGCGACTCGGACAAGCGCGAGCACAAAGCGATTCGTACCGATGCGACGCGCGTCGAGTATCGCGTGTCGGGCAGTACGACGTGGATCGCGGCGGAGCCGCAGTTCGTCGTGCAGGATCTGCTCGCGTACTCCGCGGATCGCAAGTCGGATGGCGCGGTGTATCGCTGCCGCATCCCTGCGACCAATGGCGCGTCGACGATGGACGTGCGCATCACGGGCGAGGACGCGGAAGGCAATCGCGTGGAGTACACGCTCGAGCCTGCGTTTGCCGTCAGCGGTGCCGCGCCCGACACGGATCGGCGTCGCGCCGTCCGCCACTGACGCGGCGGCGCGCAAGCGCACGCGGCCTCAACCATTCCCGGCAAGACGATTGCATTCCGCCAGCTTCCAAGACTGATCAGCCGGGCGCATGAACAGCCGGCCGTCCGCCTTAATCGCTTCAAAAAACAATCGAATAAGAAACTCCCAGGAGAGGGGAAACCGCGGTTATGACGACCATTGGCGTCGATAAGGCCACGGAGTATGGGCCGAAGGACTTCGAGCGGCTGCTCTTGCGCGCGCTCACTTCGATGAAGAAGGGTGATTTCTCCGTTCGCATGCCGGTCGAATTCGTCGGCGTGCAGGGAAAAATTGCCGACACGCTCAACGACATTCTTGACCTCAACGAGCGCACCGCCGAGGAGATCGAACGCATCTCCACGGTCGTGGGCAAAGAGGGCAAGCTCAATCAGCGAGCGCAGATCCCGGGCACGGGCGGACAGTGGGCGGTCATCAACGAGTCGGTCAACAACCTCATCACCGATCTCGTGCAGCCCACGAACGAAATCGCGCGCGTCATCGGCGCGGTCGCCAAGGGCGATCTCACCCGCACGATGGCCATCGAGTTCGACGGCCGTCCACTCAAGGGAGAGTTCCTCCGCACCGCGAAGACCGTGAACACGATGGTCACGCAGCTCGCGTCGTTCGCTTCGGAAGTCACGCGCGTCGCACGCGAGGTCGGCACCGAAGGAAAGCTCGGCGGCCAGGCCGACGTCAAAGGCGTTAGCGGCACGTGGAAGGACCTCACCGAGTCCGTCAACATGATGGCCTCGAACCTCACCGCGCAGGTCCGCAACATCGCCGACGTCACCACCGCCGTTGCCAACGGCGACCTCTCCAAGAAGATCACCGTCGAAGTGCGCGGCGAGATTCTCGAGCTGAAGAACACGATCAACGTCATGGTCGATCAGCTCCGCTCGTTCGCATCGGAAGTTACCCGTGTTGCTCGTGAAGTCGGATCGGAAGGAAAGCTCGGCGGTCAGGCCGACGTGCAGGGCGTCAGTGGTACGTGGCGCGATCTCACCGACTCCGTGAATTACATGGCCTCGAACCTGACGAACCAGGTTCGGAACATCGCCGCAGTGACCACCGCCGTCGCGAACGGCGACCTCTCGAAGCAGATTACTGTCGACGCGCGCGGCGAAATCCTCGACCTCAAAGAGACCATCAACACGATGGTCGATCAACTCCGCTCGTTCGCCTCCGAAGTCACGCGCGTGGCGCGTGAAGTCGGTACGGAAGGCAAGCTCGGTGGGCAGGCTGAAGTCAAGGGCGTCTCCGGTACGTGGAAAGACTTGACGGACTCGGTCAACTACATGGCCGCGAACCTCACGTCGCAGGTGCGCAACATCGCCGAGGTCACGACCGCGGTCGCAAACGGCGACCTGTCGAAGAAGATCACCGCCGAAGCTCTCGGCGAAATCCTCGAATTGAAGAACACCATCAACACGATGGTCGATCAGCTCCGCGCGTTCGCGTCGGAAGTCACGCGCGTGGCTCGCGAGGTCGGAACCGAGGGACGACTGGGTGGTCAGGCCGAGGTGCCCGGAGTCGCGGGCACGTGGAAGGACCTCACCGATTCAGTCAACGCGATGGCCGGCAATCTCACGGCGCAGGTGCGAAACATCGCCGAAGTCACGACCGCCGTCGCGATGGGCGATCTCTCGAAGAAGATCACCGTCGATGTGCGCGGCGAGATCCTCGAACTGAAGAACACCATCAACACGATGGTCGATCAGCTCAACTCGTTCGCGGCCGAAGTCACGCGCGTTGCGCGCGAGGTCGGCACGGAAGGAAACCTTGGTGGTCAGGCCGAAGTGAAGGGCGTGGCCGGTACGTGGAAGGACCTCACGGATTCGGTCAACTCGATGGCCGGCAACCTCAC
>DASVNL010000602.1:0-7889 GCA_036383875.1 Thermoanaerobaculia bacterium | reverse complement strand
GCGCACGAGCGGATGTTTGATGATTGCCTCGCCGATCTCCGACCCCGAGCCGGTCAGCACCGTGAACACGCCCTCGGGGATCCCGGCTTCGAGCGCAAGCTCCGCGATGCGCATCGCGGTGAGCGGCGTTTGCTCAGCGGGCTTCAGCACGACGGTGTTACCCATCGCCAATGCGGGCGCCGATTTCCACGACGTGATCGCGATCGGGAAGTTCCACGGCACGATGATTCCGCAAACGCCGACGGGCTCGCGAAACGACATCAACACGCCCGACGCGGCGCCGGGGATCGTCTGTCCCGTGGTCTTGTTCGTCGCGCCGGCGTAGTACTCGAACACGTTCGCCGCGAGGCCGACTTCGTCGCGCGAGTCGCGAATCGGCTTGCCGACGTTGCGCGACTCCATGCGTGCGAGCTCCTCGGCGTTGTCGCGGATCAGCGCCGCGAGTTTGTTGAGCAGCCGTCCGCGATCGCGAGTGTTGATGCGGCGCCACTCGCCGCTGAATGCGCGTTGCGCCGCGCGAATCGCGCGATCGGCGTCGTCCACCGAAACGCGCGGTACGTCGGTCAGCGGATCACCGGTCGCAGGCTCGATCAGGGTCGTGGCCATCGGGGACAGCTCATCTGCAAGATGTGGGCGCACGATATCGCGACCCGCGTCAGGTCGGCGCGCGAACCGCTGCGATACTCTCCCGCCACCATGAAAATTTACAGAGCGATACCGGCCGTACTTCTCGTGGCCGGCGTGTTCGCGATCACCTAGTCCGGCGGCGGAATCTCGCTGGCGGGTTGACCCTGCATCGTGTGCCACGCGATTGCGGCGAGGACGATCACTCCTCCCGCGATCGCGAACGCCGATGGGCGCTCGCCGATGAACAGCAGCACCCAGATCGGATTCATCACGGGCTCGAGCATCCCGGTGAGCGAGGCCTGCGTCGCGGAGATGTGCTGCAGTCCTTTCACGAAGCATGCGTACGCGATGCCGATCTGGAACACGCCGAGGAACAGCAGGGCGAGGAAAGACTTCATCGTGAGCCCGAGGTCGTCCCAGACGAAGGGCAGCAACGCGAGGGCGAGGACGACGTTGCCCCACGTCACGGCTGCGCGCGACGCGTGCGTTTCGCGGCGCAGCGCGAGGACCATCGTCGCGAAGAACACGCTCGACACGAGCGCCATCGCGTTGCCGGTCATCCCGCGTGTTTCGAACTTGCCGACGAAGAACAGCGCCATGCCGGACATCGCGCCGATGATCGCGATCACGTCGTGACGGCGCATCGATTCTTTGAGCACGAGCGGCGAGAAGAGCAGCACCCAGATCACGCCCGCGTACTGCAGGAAGATCGCGTTCGCCGCGGTGGTGAGCTTCGTCGCGACGACGAATGACGTGAGGCACGCGCCGTAGCTGATGACCGCAGTGAGGAAGCCTGGCGTCGGCCGGACGCTGATCGCGTCGCGGCGAAAGATCAGCAGCAGCGTGATCGCCGCGAAGATCGAACGGTAGAACGACACCTTCAGCGCGGAGTCGGAAACGGCCTTGATGCCGATCCCGCCGGTGGACCAGAGCAGCGCTGCGATGACGATGAAGAGGATTCCGGTACGACGCACGGGGGCGGAGTCTATTCGGATTGCCTACGCTTGTGTTTGACCGTGATCGCGTAGCCGAGCAATCCGTTCAGCACCATGATTCCGTTCGTCACGGCGAAGACCCAGTTGCGCACGAGGAGGCTGTAGATCGTGAAGCCCGTCGACGCCGCGAGTTGTCCGATGAACAACCACGTCGAGACGCCGGCGCTCGTGTGATCGTGCCACTGCTTTGCGATCTGCTTCGAGATCGTGAGGATGAGGATGATGGAGCTGGCCCAGCCGATGACTTCGATCATGTTCGGCCGGCCAGCTCTCGGTCAGTTGGTGAGGTATCCGCCGCGATCCAGCCTCGTGCGAACGTCGCTTTCTGCCGGCGGGCACGGAAGCGGATTCTCGGGAGGCGGTACCACTCGCGCACACTCACGCACGACCTCCGCCAGCAGATCGATCTCCAGCGGCTTGTTGAGCACCGCGGAGACGAGCTCCGGATCGAGGAACGTGTCGTTGTTGCGCGGGTCGCGCACGGCGAGGATGAACGTCGTTGCTTCCGGCCGTTGATCGTTGAACGTACGCACGAATGCCGGGCCGGCGTCGTTCGGCATGTCCATGTCCACGATCGCGAGCGCGTAATCGCACGCCGCGACTTTGGTCAGGGCATCTTCAGCGGTCGTCGCGGTATCCACTTCGACGGGCTGATGTCTGAGGATGGTGAAGAGCATCGCGCGAAGGGCTTCGTTGCTCTCGACGATTAAGACTCTCGGTTCACTACTCATGCACCTCTCTTAAGTCAAAACGCATGCCTGAATTCGGCCGTTTGGAATAAGGCGCACGAGTTTCAATTCGGTTCTTCGGCGCTGGTCTCAGGCTGCGGTGGACAGTCGACCGCGTGTTGCGCGGCCGCGGCCGTGCCACGCAGGACGCCCATCACCGTGTCGAGCAGCAACTCGATGTCGAACGGCTTGTGAATCGTGCCGATCACGTACGACGTGTCGAACGTGCGTGGCTCGAGCCCCGCGGTCAGCACGAGCACGAGTGGACGCAGCGGCTGGCCGAGGGCGCCGAGTTGATCGAGTACCTCGTAGCCGCTCATCATCGGCATCATCAGATCGAGGACGACCAGCGAGTAGCGACAGATGCGAATGCGATCCATCGCCTCGATGCCGTTGCGTGCGACGTCGACGCGCAAGCCTCGCCGGCGCAGAACGGTCTGCACGAGCGCACGAATGGCGTCGTCATCATCGACTACGAGGATCCTGCGTTCCTGGGTCACTGCAATTGAGCTTGTGCAGCAATTCGCGCGCCTCTTACGCAGGATTCCGCGAATTTATTTAACAAGCTTCGAGATCGCGCGAAATTCGTCGGTGCCGGACGTGACGAGCAACTCGAAGAGCGCGAGCTCCGTGGAGCTCAACGTCGCGCCATCCGCGAGCATGCGCTTCACGCCGATCTCTTTGTTCGCCGGCGTGCGTGACGACATCGCGTCCGCGATCAGCGTGACTGCGAAACCGGCGGCGACTAGATCGCGCACGGTTTGATACACGCAGACGTGCGACTCGACGCCTGCGATCAGCACCTGCTTACGATTCAGGGCGCCGAGCTGAGCGGCGAATGAATCGGCGCCCATCGCGGAGAAGGTCATCTTCTCGATCGGCTGATAGCCGTACGTTTCGCCGAACGTCGCGCGCAGACTCGGGATCGTGGCGCCGAGGCCTTTGACGTACTGCTCGGTGAGAATCGTTGGGATCCCAAGAATGTGGCAGCCGCGCACGAGACGATCGAGATTCTGCGCGACGAGATCCGCGTCGTGAATCACCGGCATCAGGCGTTCCTGCACGTCGACGACGACGAGCGCGGCGTTGTTGCGGTCGAGCTTCATGACGTCACACTACGCGATGCAGCGGCTCCTTGCCGCGCAGGAACAACAGCACGTTCGTTGCCGCGATGCGCGCCATCGCGTCGCGCGCCTCGACCGTTGCCGAGCCGATGTGCGGCATCAGCACGACGTTGTCGAGTTGAAAGAGTCGCGGATTGATCTGCGGCTCGAACTCGTAGACGTCGAGTGCGGCGCCGCCGAGATGTTTGGACTCCAATGCATCGCACAACGCGGCTTCATCGACGAGCGCGCCACGCGCGGTGTTCACGAGATACGCGCCGCGCTTCATCTTCGCGAGCGCGTGCGCGTCGATGAGGTGATGCGTCTCCGCGGACAGCGGCGCGTGCAGCGAGACGATGTCGCTCGTCGCTAGCAGCTCATCGAGCGAGTCGCCGCGACGCACGCTCACGATCTCCATGCCGAACGCACGCGCGCGAGTCGCGACGGCGTTGCCAATGCGACCCATGCCGACGATGCCGAGCGTCTTGCCTTGCAGGCCAGGACCGCGAAGCATCAGCGGATCCCATTCGCAGCGTTCCTCGCGACGCAGCAGCGCGTCGCCTTCGATGATCCGCCGCGTCACCGCGAGGATCAGCGCCATCGTCAAATCCGCCGTCGCCTCGGTGAGCACTCCCGGAGTGTTCGTCACCGTGACGCCGAGCTCGCGCGCCGCGGCGATGTCGACGTTGTTGTAGCCGACGGCGAAGTTCGACACGCAGCGGAGGTTCGGATTCTCTTCGAGCACGCGTCGCGTGATCGGATCGCTGAGCAACGTGATCGCAGCATCCGCCTCCGCGAGCAACGTGATCATGTCCTCCTCGGAACGATTGTGTTCCGTCGGATGCTCGACGACGTCGAAGTGCGGCGCGAGCAGATCGCGCGCGATGTCGGGGAATCGCGCAGTGAGGACGACGACAAATTTCATGACGCTGTGGGCTGAGGCGAGCGATGAGAGATGAGCGATGAGCGATGAATCTTCATGCCTTTTCTCGCGCGAGTATTCGTCCGAGGAGGAAGAGGAAGCCGCCCAGGGCGAGTAGCTGCACCTCCGTTTGAATCTCTCCGCGCACGAGGCCGTACATCAGGCCGATCGGCAAAATGATCATGCCGCAGAGCTGGAGCACGCGACCAATCAGCGGAGCGTTCATCGTTCATCGCTCATCGTTCATCGCTCGTTTCAAATTACGGCTGCTTTGCGACGATCGTCAGCAGGTCGTCTTCGAACTGCGGCGACACCGGACGTTCGGTGATGCGGCCGAGCTCCTGGTCGCCGCGGTAGTAGATGAACGTCGCGACCTTGTCGATGTGGCGGTCGCCGATGAGATTCGCGGGCTCGTGCTTCGCGCGGTCGATCGCGACGTACGTCACCGGCAGCTCCGTGCCGAACTGCGATTTCAGTTCGTCGAGGATGCGCAGGAACTTCGGGATCTCGCGCTGGCTGTCCGAGCACCACGTGCCCATGTACACCTCGACGTGATCGCCGGCGCGCACGTACGACTTCATCATCTCCAGCACCGTGATGTCGGGCTGATACGAATCGCGGCGCTTCGAATACTCGGGCAAACGCGCGAGCATGCGATCGCTGGTGATCGGTCCGATCTCGAGCGGCAGCGAAACGTTCGGCACGCTCGTGACCTGCTCGTCCGTCGCGGCGGGCGTCTCGTCGATCGTGATCGTCAGCACGCGATCGCCGCGCTCGGTCTGATCGACGACGCCGGTCATCCCTTCGTACACGCGGCCGAAGATCGTGTAGCCGCCATCGAGATGCGGCTGCGGCGAATGCGTGATGAAGAACTGCGAGCCGCCGGTGTCGGGACCGCTGAGCGCCATGCCGACCGCGCCGCGCGTGTATTTCTGCAGATTGATCTCGTCGCGAATCGCGTAACCGGGACCGCCGTTCATGTCGTTGCGCGGATCGCCGCCCTGGATCACGAAGTTCGGTACGACGCGCATGAACGACGTGTCGTTGAAGTATCCGCGCTTCGCGAGCTGCGCGAAGTTCCACGTCGTCATCGGCGCGTCCTGCGTCATCAGCGCGAGATCGATGTTGCCGCGCGTCATCTTGATGCGCGCCGTGTGCGGCGTGCGCGACCAGCGCACGATCTCCGCGTACTGCTCCATCGTCTTCTGCACCGGCAGCGGGACGTACGGCATCGGCCCGGTCTTCAGTTGATCGGCGAGTTGATCCGCGGCGAAGCGGCGCACGACCGGATCGGCATCTTTCAGAAATCCCTCGAGCTCCGAGGCGCGCGCCGGGTAGTCGATCTTCGCGAGGCCGTTGATCGCGGTGAGACGCGCGTCGTTCATCGCCGAATTCGCTTCGGCGCGCTCCGCTTCCTGCAGCGTGCGGATCATCACGTCCTGCGGCTCGCTCTTCATCGCCGCGTAACGATCGAGTGCGTTCGTGCGCACGATGACGTCGGAGTCGGTGAGTGCCGCGCGGATGAGCGCCGCTTCGGCGTCCGCCTGCGCGTCCGGAATCGCGCCGATCGCCGAGGAGCGGACGAGCGGATCTTCGTGCGTCGCGTACTGCGCGCGCACCGCGACACCTTCCGGCTTCGCAGCCGTCCCTTCGATCACGCGCACGATCTGCCACGGCGTGAGATTCGTGAGCTCGGGCAGTACGCCGAGGTGTTTCGCGATCGCGCCGGCGGCGAGCTCGCGTTCCCACGCGGTGCCGTTGCGCAGCACTTCCAGCAGGCGATTCTTCGCGGTCTCGTTCGACTCGGCGTAGTAGCCGATCGTGTCGAGGATCATCGCGCGCGTGCCGGCGTCGGGATCCTGCAGCGATGCGAGCACGCGCGGCAGTTGTTCGAACTTGAGCACCGTGCGGTCTTTCTCCGCGACGCGTCCGATCGCGATGGCCGCGTTCGTGCGCACCCACGGATGCATGTCGCCGAGGGCGGCGAGCAGCGCGGGCAGCGACGTCGGATCGCCGATGCGGCCGAGGGCTGCGGTCGCGTACGCGCGCGTCAGCGTGTTCGGATCGTTCATGACGAGCAGCAACTGCGCGTTCGCCGGAGCGTACGGACGGCGCTGCAGCGAGTACGCGCCTTCCTGACGCACGGCGTCGGACGTCGAGCCCAGCGAACGCATGGCGAGGTCGCTGGCGCGGTCGTCGTCCCAGCGAAACGTAAAGCGCACTGCGCGAGCGCGAACGCCTTCCGGACGCGCATCGGCAGCGAGCTCGAGATAGCGCGGGATGAGCGACTTCTCACGTCCGATCTTCGACAGCGCTTCGACGGCTTCCGCCGCGACGCCGGCGTCTTCGCCGTTCGCGAGCGTGAAGAGAGTTTCGGCGCCCGCGGGATCGCCGATCTCGCCGAGGGAGAAGGCGGCCATTTCGCGGACACGGCGGTCGGAGTCGGTGGAGAGCGTCGCGAGTTGCGTGATTCCGCCGCGCGCGTGCGGGCCGATGCGGCCGAGCGCTTGCGCGATGCGCAGGCGATGCAGCGAGTTCGGATGCTTCACCCACGCGTCGATCGTGGCGAGGTCGAGCTCGCGGCGATCTTCGAGCGCGAGGATCGACGCCTCCTCTTCGACCGTCATCCCGTGGACTTCGGGCGCCGTGGGCGCGGGGACAGCTTCGGGCGTGACGGCGGGCGGCGGGGTAGTCGTGCAGGCGATCACGAAAAGCATCGCGGAGGCGGCGAGCATGCGCATGGTGGCGAATTCTAATGGCGACGTCTTGCGCAAACTTGCGTAATTTGTTTCCCCACTCCAGACTCGACGGTGCATGAGTGAGGGCGTCATCGAGGTCGAGCGGGTGGCTCGCCGGTATGGCCGGCGGTGGGCGTTGGCCGACGTCAGCTTTCGCGTCCCCGCGGGCTCGGTGATGATGGTCGCGGGACGCAACGGCGCCGGCAAATCGACGCTCTTCCGCGTCCTCGCGACCGCCATCCGTCCCGACCGCGGAACCGCGACCGTTGGCGGCTTCGACGTCGTCAAGCATCGCTACGACGTGCGGAAAATCTCGGCCATGCTCGCGC
This sequence comes from Thermoanaerobaculia bacterium, assembly GCA_036383875.1. GTDB lineage: Bacteria > Acidobacteriota > Thermoanaerobaculia > Gp7-AA8 > Gp7-AA8 > QHVT01. The sequence continues at coordinate 447 of DASVNL010000602.1, read as the reverse complement.
ACCACAACTACCTCTACGAAGCCCTGTCGGCGCGAGAGAACCTCGAGATCGTGGCCGACCATCTGGGCGTCCGGAGGGATGGCGTCGGATCCTTACTCGAGCAGGTCGGGTTATCCGCACGGGCGGAAGACCTCGTTTCCACCTTTTCGGCCGGCATGCGTAAGCGCCTGTCGTTCGCGCGCGTCCTCTTGCAGGAACCGCACGTCGTGTTTCTGGATGAGCCGTATGGCGCGCTCGACCCTCCCGGCTTCGACCTCGTCGACGACGTCATCGTCGCGTTGCGCAAGCGCGGCACGACCATCCTCATGTCGACGCACCAGTGGGAGCGCGCCGCGAAGCTCGCGGACCTCGCGCTGATCCTCGACGAAGGTCGCGTGAGCTGGCAAGGTCCGGCGAGTGAGGCGCTCGCGCACGAGCCGCGCAGAGAGGCCGCCGCATGCTGACGGC